>BBFD01000785.1 GCA_001313065.1 Silvimonas sp. JCM 19000 | reverse complement strand
GCGGCAACGGGTGGCGCTAGCGCGCGCGCTGGTCAACAAGCCACGGGTGTTATTGCTGGACGAACCGCTGGGCGCGCTCGATCTGAAACTGCGCGAGCAAATGCAATCCGAACTCAAACAATTGCAGCGCAAGCTGGGCATTACCTTTGTCTACGTCACGCATGATCAGGGCGAGGCGTTGTCGATGTCGGATCGTGTGGCGGTGTTCAACAAAGGCCGCATCGAGCAAGTGGCCAGCCCGCAACAGTTGTACACCCGGCCAGCCACCGCTTTTGTGGCCGATTTTGTCGGTACCTCCAACGTCATCGATGCCACGCTGGCGCAGCACATTACCGGGGTGGCGCAGCCGTTTGCCATCCGGCCGGAACACATTGGCTTTGGCCCGGCCGATAGCGCGCGCGTTCAGGTCAGCGGCCAGTTGCTGGATATCCAGTACCACGCGCCCACAGCCGCTTTGAAGTCCGCACCGCGCAGGGCCCACGCTTGTGGGTTACCGTGGC
>BBFD01000784.1 GCA_001313065.1 Silvimonas sp. JCM 19000 | reverse complement strand
GGCGCATGTTTTGAAACCGGGGGGCGCCCCGTAGCGCCTCACTTTTCTTTGCTTCGCCAAAGAAAAGTAAGCAAAAGAAAGGCGACCCCACTCGCGAATCCTTCGCTCGCCAGGGGGCCCGTAAGTCAAAAAAACCGAAACGGACCGTCTGGGACTTCCATTTCTCAGCTGCCGCTCCGCGGAACTTCGGTCGGACGGAGCCCCAAAAAAAACGGGTCTCCTTCCCCTCCCTCGACAGGTAATGTCTGCTGTTTGCCAGGCTTGCTGCCTCGTTGCTGCGCAACATCGGGTGGGCGTGGTTGCGACGGGTGACAGTGAACATCGGCATCGCCCGCTTAACGCATCCGCTCCGCACTGCCACCGCCGTCTGACTTGTCACCGTTCCCGCCACGAACCACTAGCGTCTCATAGGGTGGGTCTAGACCCACCACCCAAAGCCGCTAGCAAAAACACGCAACGCGCCCACCACGGCCTGCACACGTAGGGTGCGTTACCCGCAGGGTC
>BBFD01000783.1 GCA_001313065.1 Silvimonas sp. JCM 19000 | reverse complement strand
AGTTCGATGCCACTGAGCTGCACGTCGGGCGCTGGCGATGCAACCACGCCAGCACGGTGCCGGTGCCCGCGCCGATATCGAGCAGGCGCGCGTGCGGCGGAATATGTTCGGAGAGTTTGCCCAGCGCATGCGGGTTGCTGAGGTAGAGCGGCACGCGGCTACGCACCGCTCCGGAATACACCACAAACATCAGCACAAAAGCGACCAGCCAGACCCAGGACGCACGTTGAGCGTCAACGCGCCGACTACGGCCAACGGAAACACGGCGTGTATGAGCATCCACCAGCGGCGGTCATGCACCACGCGCGCGGCAATGGCGGCCAGCAAGGCGGCCGTCACCGCCTGATTGAGCAAGCCTGCACGCGGCAGCAGCCAGAAAGCCAGCAGCACCGCGGCCAGTTGCAACAAGACAAAGCGCAGCGGCTGCGACATTACTCGTGGCAGGTGCAACAGGATGGGCGTTAGCGGGCCCCGCCACGCGCCCGGTGGTCGAAGTCGCGGGCGCGG
>BBFD01000782.1 GCA_001313065.1 Silvimonas sp. JCM 19000 | reverse complement strand
TTTTAGATACCCGGGGGTGCCCGGGAGCACGTCACTTTTCTTTGCTTCGCCAAAGAAGAAGTAACCAAAAGAAAGGCGACCCCACTCGCGAATCCTTCGCTCGCCAGGGGGCCCGCAGGTCAACAGCCGAAACGGACCGTCTGTTACTTCGGCATGTCAGCTGCCGCTCCGCGGAACTTCGGTCGGACGGAGCCCCAAAAAAAACGGGTCTCCTTCCCCTCCCTCGACAGGTAATGGCTGCTGTTTGCCAGGCTTGCTGCCTCGTTCCTTTGGAACATCGGGTGGGCGTGGATGCGACGGGTGACAATGAATATCGGCACCTCCCGCTTAACGCATCCGCTCCGCATAGCCACCGCCGTCTAATTTGCCACCGTTCCCGCCACGAACCGCCAACCTCTCATAGGGTGGGTCAAGACCCACCACCCAAAGCCACCAGCAAGAACGATCACTCCAATCAGTCGCCAATTCACTACCGCTCAAACCCGAAGGGGTCTTGTCCTCGCTGGCGGGGACAA
>BBFD01000781.1 GCA_001313065.1 Silvimonas sp. JCM 19000 | reverse complement strand
CGGCCGCCATTATGCGTTGCGGCATGAATATGCGGGCTGGAGCCTGCCTTCCCTGCCGGCCCAGCTGGCCCAGGACCAGCACTGGCCCCTGCCTGACGCCAGGCGCTTTACCCTTAACTGGACCCGGCCGCATCAGCGCGTGAGTTACGCCGATCTTTATTACGATTTCAATCGCGAGCATCCGCAGCGCCCGGCCGATGAGTTCCGCAACAAGATCGTGCTGATTGGCACGGCCGCGCCGGGGCTGCAGGATTTGCGCCCGACGCCGTTGTCCAGCAGCTATCCTGGCATTGAGATTCTGGCCACCGCCATCGATAACCTGCAGCACGGCGACTGGTTGCGCCAGGCGCCGCGCTGGCAAGCGGGCCTATGGGCGCTGCTGTTGACCGCCGCGCTGCTGGGCGCATTTGCCTGGGGCATCGATGCGCTATGGCTGGGCTGGGCTTGATAGGGCTAACCGTGCTGAGCGTGCTGGCAGGATGGCTGGCGCTGGGCCAGCGCTGGGTGCTGCCGCT
>BBFD01000780.1 GCA_001313065.1 Silvimonas sp. JCM 19000 | reverse complement strand
GTGATGGGCGGCGCCGAAAGTCTGATGATTACCGGCGGGATGAGTCTGGGCCTGGCCCTGGTTAGCCCGCGTGCGAGCGGGCGCGTCATTGCCTGGGTGGGCACCGCCACCTTTGTGGCTTTTGCCCTGGGCGCACCGCTCGGGTCATGGCTGTTTGATCGCTACGGTTTTGGCTGTATTGCACTGCTTTCGCTGCTGCTGCCGCTGCTGGCCTTGCTCGCAAGCCGGCGCTTGTCTGCACCCGTGGTCGCCGTGAGCGCGCCGCAAATCGGCATGCGCAAGGTGATCGCCGCAGTCTGGCTGCCCGGCCTGGGCGCTGCGTTCAACGGCGTCGGGTTCTCGGCGCTGCTGGCTTTCTCGGTATTGCTGTTTGGCCAGCGTGGCTGGTCCAGCATCGGCTGGCTGCCGCTGTCCGCCTTTGCCTGCGCCTGATCGCTGCCCGCTTGCTGGGCGGCCGATTGATTGATCGCCTCGGCGGCGTGCCGGTGGGACTGTGCTTCAGCGTGGTCACTGCGCTG
>BBFD01000779.1 GCA_001313065.1 Silvimonas sp. JCM 19000 | reverse complement strand
CGAGAGCGTCGGCGTCCTGCTCCAGCGAAATCGTCACATCGGCCCCGGCGCGGCGTAGCCATTCCAGGGCGGCGGGATTGCGGCCGGTGGCGATGATGCGCGCCGCGCCCAGATATCTAGCGATCTGCACCGCCAGCCTGCCGGATGCGCCGGTGGCACCATTGACCAGTACGGTTTCGCCTTTAACAAATTGCGCCCGCTCGACTAATGCCGCCCAGCACGACATGCCGGGAATGGCAATGGCGGCTGCGCTGACATCATCCAGACCCTCGGGCAGCGGCACGCAGTGTTCGGGCGCGACCAGCGTGTATTCGGCCAACGTGCCGTACGGTGCCAGCGGCCCAAAGAAATACACGCGCTGGCCATCATCCAGCACGCCGACCCCATCGACGCCGGCCACAAACGGCAGTGCGCTGCCGGACGAATAATGTTTGCCCATGGCCTTGGCACGCGCCAGTTGGCTGAGCGCACTGGCCGTAACGCGCACTCGCTGTTGGCCGGCGGCGGCTGACGCGGCGTGG
>BBFD01000778.1 GCA_001313065.1 Silvimonas sp. JCM 19000 | reverse complement strand
GCCGCATGCCTGGCGCAGCGCAGGGCTTGGGTGTGGCGCTGGTCAGCATGCCCTTTGCTAGCGCCTACATCGCCAGCGGCCACGTGGTGCGCGTGCTGCCGGACTGGTATGTCGACAACGGCAATCTATCGATCTACTACGCCGCCCAACGCCTGCTCCCCGGCAAAACCCGCGCCTTCGTCGACTACGTGGTCGAACAATTCGCAGCGCAAAAAAACTCTCCGAAAAAAATTCAGTGCGGCATAGGGTGGGTCAAGACCCACCTATCAAAGCCGCGAAGAAGAACCCTGCAAACAGCGGGGTTTATCTCAATGGCTTTGTATGGTGGGTCTCGACCCACCCTATGAGTCAATCACGCCTTCGTCGACTACGTGGTCGAACAATTCGCAGCGCAAAAAAACTCTCCGAAAAAATTTAACGCGGCATAGGGTGGGTCAAGACCCATCTATCAAAGCCGCGAAGAAGAACCCTGCAAACAGCGGGGTTTATCTCAATGGCTTTGTATGGTGGGTCTCGACCCACCCTT
>BBFD01000777.1 GCA_001313065.1 Silvimonas sp. JCM 19000 | reverse complement strand
GGATTTGTGGTCATTTAACGAAGAAGCCGTGGCGCGTGCGATCGCCGCGTGCAGCATGCCGGTGATTAGCGGCGTGGGCCACGAAACCGACTTCACCATCGCCGATTTCGTCGCTGATCTACGCGCACCCACCCCCACTGCCGCCGCCGAACTGGCCAGCCCGGATTGCAACCAGTGCTCAATCAATTGCAGCAGCAGCGGCGACATCTGGAACGCAGCTTTGAGCGGCTGTTACAACTGCGCATGCAAAAGCTGGACAACCTGGCGCGCCGCTTGCGCCATCCGGGCGAGGCCCTGGAACGGCAACGCGAGCGCTTGTTTGGGCTGGCGCAACGCTTGAGCGCGGCCCCCACTCGGCTGATTGAACGGCGTCAAGGGCAGTTAGCCCAGGCCCGACTCCGGCTGGCGCACGCGCGGATTGATCATGGCTTCTGGCAGAACCAGCTCAGCCACCGACAACAGCGTTTGCAACGCGCGCTGGAGCGCACGCTGGAGCAACGCCAGGCCCGCTTGAATAACCTGGCCGTGCGC
>BBFD01000776.1 GCA_001313065.1 Silvimonas sp. JCM 19000 | reverse complement strand
CGGCGCGGCGCAGGCAGCCAGCAGGCTGGCCAGCAGCGCGGCCAGCACCAGTCGGGTGGGTTGCGTCATACATGATCGTTGCATCGGTGTTTTCCTTGTTATTGAGATGTACGGAGAGGCTGGCTGAACAAACAAGACATCAGGATGTGGGCGTGCGCTCTGCCAGCAGCAGACTGAGCGAGCCAGCACCTCCACCAGCGCTTCGTTGAACTGAGCCACGTCCAGTTCATGCTGAGCGGCCTGGTCCAGGCTGGCGGATTGTTCCAGCTGGTCGGCGGCATCCGCCAGGCGCAGGGCGCACAAATAACGCGCCACCGAACGCAATGAATGCGCGGTACGTTTGACCTCGTCCAGCCGCCCTTCATGCAGCGCTTCGATCACCTTGCTCGGCGTATTGCCGTGGTTTTTGCGGAAGTTTTCGATCAACGCCAGAAAGCGCTCTTCGCGCAGCCCGATCTGCTCAAAGGCTTGCGCCAGATCGATGCCGGGCAAAGCAGGCCAGTGCGGTTGCGCTGTGGCTGCGACAGGCA
>BBFD01000775.1 GCA_001313065.1 Silvimonas sp. JCM 19000 | reverse complement strand
TTACTTTCTCGGCTGTAGGAGAAAGTGACGTGCTCCCGGGCACCCCCGGGTATCTAAAATGCGCCGCAGGCTAAGCGGTAAAAGGTTTCAGGTCCGGCAAAGCCGGACAAAGTCACCCGCCGTAAACCTGGGCAGCCCCTATTGAGGTTGTTGACCGCGCGGGATGTGCAAATCGCGGTGATGTAGCGATGGCTTTGGCTGGTGGGTCACGACCCACCCTATGGATCATCGTCACGGCCCAGCCACCACGCCCACCGGATGTTGCCGAAGGCAACGAGGCCAGCACGCCTGGCAAACCAGCGCCATCTCCTGAGCGCGCGAAGGTAGGAGACCCGAAGGGGCTCCGACTGAGCGTCGCGTCCGCGGAGCGGCAGCTGGGCCATCGAAGTAACAGACGGTCCGTTTCGGCTTTTGACCTGCGGGCCCCCTGGCGAGCGAAGGATTCGCGAGTGGGGTCGCCTTTCTTTTGGTTACTTCTTCTTTGGCGAAGCAAAGAAAAGTGACGTGCTCCCGGGCACCCCCGGGTATCAAAAA
>BBFD01000774.1 GCA_001313065.1 Silvimonas sp. JCM 19000 | reverse complement strand
GCGAATGTGACAGCTGCGCGGCCGCGCGCCAGGAGGGCGGCACGCTGCAACGGCATAGCCACGGCACGGCATCCCGTTTGCAGGCAGGCATTCCGCATTCGGTCACCGACACCCTCAGCCGTCCCGCCGCCCGCTGGATGCCGATACGCGCAGCTTTATGGAAAACCGCTTTGACAGCGATTTTGGCAGCGTGCGCATCCACAACGACAGCGCCGCGGCGCAATCGGCGCGTGATGTGTCGGCGCACGCGTATACCGTCGGCAACAACGTGGTGTTTGGCGATGGCCAGTACCAACCGCACAGCGACAGCGGCCGCCATTTACTGGCGCATGAACTGGCGCACACGCTGCAACAGCAAGGCTTGCAGCGCGCGGGATCAGCAATCTGGCCGATCAAGGCCCGGATTATCAGCGCATGGAACACGAGGCCGACCACGCCGCTGACCATGTGATGCGCGGCATCAGCCTGCCGCGCGGTTTGCTCAGCCAGGGTGGCTTGCGCCTGTCACGCGTGCCCAATGGTAAAGGCAAACC
>BBFD01000773.1 GCA_001313065.1 Silvimonas sp. JCM 19000 | reverse complement strand
CGATGGTACTGGCGGGCAACTGGAATTGCTCGGCGATATGGCCCAGCCGCCCGTTCAGTTTGCCGACGGCTTCGGCGCCGAGTTCGGCCTGCCAATGCAGATGCCGACTGCCCGCATCGGCGCCATGCCATTCCAGCGGCCACTGGCTGCGCCGCAGCGCAAGCGTGCCCTCGCCCGTGATGATGACCAGACCCTGTAACTCATCCAGCCAATGCCCCAGACGTAGCGCCTGGGCGGGTTCGGGATGATCCAGTTCGACCCAGAGCACGGCGTTGCGCAGCAAGGCTTCGCGCTCCCACAGTCGGGCCAGCGCATCAAGCTCGGCGTGGTGGCCGGGCAGCAGATCGGGACGCAAACGGTACAAGCGTAGATCAAGCTGACTGGCCAGTTGCACCACCAGGCCTCGCCATCGGCATCATCAAACCGGGCCACCGGCGCACTGGCAAGGCTGGCGGCACTCTGCCAACGCGCACCCAGCGCATTGATGGCGGCATCGGCCACCTGGCAGTCGGCACGCTTTGCGGGGTAATCCACGGTTCGAG
>BBFD01000772.1 GCA_001313065.1 Silvimonas sp. JCM 19000 | reverse complement strand
GATCAGCAATAGCGCGCCGCACAAAAAGCCGATGGCGCGCTGATCGTGGCTGCGTTTGATCAGCGGCGCGGTGGCCAGGTTGGCGATCACGGCAATCACCTGGTACAGCAGCAGATCAAGGCCCGCTGCCGTGGGCGACACCCCTTGGGCGCCGCGATGGCGGCATACCAGGTGACCAGGGAATAGAAAATAAACGAGTGGCAGGCGAAGAACAGCGCCACTTGCCAGGCCAGCGCTTGTCGCCATGGCGAGATGTGCGGCGTGTGATCGAGGGGCTGGCTGCTGCGGGCAGGACGGGCCGGGGTGGCGAATTGTGGCAGCCACACGCCCAGTGCCAGTACCGCCAGGGGCAGGGCGCAGGCGATGGCAATACGCCAGTTTGATCCGGCCATGTGCGCAATCGGCACCGCCACGCCAGCGGCCAGTCCGGCAAAGGTAGCCATCGATGCGGCGTAAATGCGATCAACAGCGCGGCGTGATCGGGGAATTCGCGTTTGACGTAGCCGGGCAACAGCACGTTGCCGATGGCGATGCCGCCGCTGGCCAGC
>BBFD01000771.1 GCA_001313065.1 Silvimonas sp. JCM 19000 | reverse complement strand
TTAACGCATCCATTCCGCACGGCCACTGCCGTCTGATTTGTCACCATCACCTCAACAAACCGCCAACTTTCATACGGTGGGTCTCGACCCACCACCCAAAGCCGCCCGCAAGAATGCTCGCTGTAACCCACCCACAGATTCACCACAGCTCGCAAGCACGGGTTGGGTGCGTTACCCATGGGTCTTGTCCTCGCTGGCGGGGACAACGCACATTTCCCCGAATACGCCATGCCCGTCATTCCTTGCCACTATCCCGATTTCGCGTCTTTCAAAGCCTCGGTGGCATAACCAAAATGTGCGTTGCCCTTCGGGTAACGCACCCTACGTTTTACATGCCTCCGTGAGGAGGCAAACATGCGCGTGATTCGGCGCTGTTGTTCTTGTTTGCCACTTTGGGTGGTGGGTCCAGACCCACCCTATGCCTAAAGCGTTAAGCACGCGCACCAGTCCTTCACTGTCACGGCCCAGCATCCACGCCCACCCGATGTTGCCGAAGGCAACGAGGCAGCAACCGTCGCTATGCCACGCCATATCCTGAGCGCGCGAAGGG
>BBFD01000770.1 GCA_001313065.1 Silvimonas sp. JCM 19000 | reverse complement strand
CGATTGCAATTGCGATTCACCCCCCGTCAACGCCGCCAGCGCGCCGATGGTGACCAGCTCGCGGCTGGGCCAGTCCAGGTTGTCGCGCGCAAAAAATATCACCGAACAGATGCGCTTTAAGAAACTGGTCGATGGCGGGGGCAAACTCGAATAAAGGGCCTTTGACCGGCTGACCCACCAGTTGGGTCTGGTTGGCGGTGCCCGCTGCCAACGCCTGGTCGCCGCTCGGCACCGGGCCAGGCTCACGCCCCGGCGTGTCATGTATGCCGCGTTGCTTGCGCGCTTCCAGCACTTTCATCAACTCGCCCAGCCCGTTCAGGCTGCGCGGAAACCCGGTATAGGCGTACATCTGCACCAGAATCTCTTTGGTCTGACTGATGCTCAGGCCCGCATCCAGGCCCTGCTCCAGCGCGTTATGCAGCGCAGGCATATCGCCAATAGCGGTAAACGCAGCGATGGGCGCGATGGCCAGTTGTGGGGCGGACAAGGTGAGTGGTGTCGTCATGCGGCTTTGATCTCCAGAATTCGGTGGGGCGGCGCGGCCGGGCGGTGCG
>BBFD01000769.1 GCA_001313065.1 Silvimonas sp. JCM 19000 | reverse complement strand
GGTGGCCGAAGCTGCCGCGCCGGTTAATCCGCTGCTGAGTGACCCGCGCTTCCAACGTGCTTCCAGCCTGGTCAGTGCCTTCGGTGGCCCGGCCAATATCAAGGGTCTGGATGCGTGTATCACCCGTTTGCGGATTTCGGTGGCTGACCCGGCCCGGGTGGATCAGGCCGTCTTAAAGCCCTGGGTGCATCCGGTGTACTGGTGCTGGGCAACGGGATACAAGCCGTGTTTGGCACACGCTCGGACAACTACAAAACCGATATGGATGAGTATTTGAAGCTGGGTGGGACTTGAGCGCCGCGTAGGCCTGCAAGTCTGGAAACACAAGGTTTTACCCCGGTTGTTGCGCTAAGGAGCATTGCCATGGGCAACATGAAAATCAAGGTGTACCGAGTACACAGTTATGAAGGTTGGGCTGATCAGGATGGCCCGTCCCCGACGTGGCGCACGCGCGAAGAAAGCCGTGCCCACGGGCTGGCCGTCGATGAAAGCCGATGGCTGCTGGTAAACGCCAGCGAAGTGCGCAGCGGCCGTTATGTCGAGCCCGCCACCACGC
>BBFD01000768.1 GCA_001313065.1 Silvimonas sp. JCM 19000 | reverse complement strand
TGCAACAGCGCAGCGCCGAAAGCGCCCGTACCGGCACCGAAACCCTGCGCCACGTGATCGACCGCGTGACCGCCGATATTGCTTTGGCCGTAACTGGCGTAAGCCGCGTGGCCGACAAACAACGCAATGCGGCGCAACGCGTTTCGCAATTGCAAACCCTGGCCACCGATATCGGCAGCGTGGTCGAATCCGTGTCTTATATCGCTGACCAGACCAACCTGCTGGCACTCAATGCCGCCATCGAAGCCGCCAAGGCGGGCCAGAACGGCAAGGGCTTTGCCGTGGTGGCGCTGGAAGTGCGCACGCTGGCCGATGCCGCGGAAGCTGCGTCGGCGGACATTGGCCGCGCTGTGGTCGACATACAGCAAGGCGTGCGCGAAGTCGCCGATGGCATCAACCTGTCTGCCAGCCAGATGCTGATCGCGTGGCTCGGGCGTGCAGGTCAACCGCCAGCTGGGCAGATGGTGCGGGACGTGGCCGAAATGAGCGAAGCGTCGCGCCGTATCAGCGTATTGGCAGATGAATCCAACCGGGCGGCCGCGCTGGCGCAACGCAGCGCCGAG
>BBFD01000767.1 GCA_001313065.1 Silvimonas sp. JCM 19000 | reverse complement strand
CCGCTAGCCACGGCCATCGAACCCGGCGCCGCCGGGCAATTGCGCTTTGTGGTCGCCGACGCCTCCGCCGTCGCCAGCCTGACCTGGCGCATCAATAACGGCCCCAGCCAGACCCGCAAACTGAATGCCGATGGCGCGCGCCAGAGCCTGCTGCTCACTGATCTCAAAGACGGTGCGCGCATTCAATACAGTTTTAGCGTGACGCGGACAGACGCCAACAACAAGGTCACCACCCGCCGCACGCCACGCCAGAATTTGATCGTAACCACGCCGGCCCTGCTTGCCGACCCCGCCAGCCTTGCCCATATCGACAGTGGCGCGCAACAACTGGCCAATGGCGCCGTGGCCTTCTACGCCAATGGCACGCCGTGGGCCGAGCTGGATTACCGCATCAACGCCAGTGCGCCGCATAAAGTGCGGATGCGCCGCGACGGCAAAACCAATACCTGGCAGATTGCGGGCGTGCCCAGCGGCGCTACGGTGCAGTATTCGTTTACCTTTGGCGTGGCCGGATCACCGCGCGCCACCCCGGCGCAGCAACTGGTTTATGGCACGCCAGACGCGGCCAC
>BBFD01000766.1 GCA_001313065.1 Silvimonas sp. JCM 19000 | reverse complement strand
CCGATCGCGACCCGGACATCCATACCAATTTTGGCGTTTTTCTGGCGGACCGGGCCCGCTATGACGCAGCCGAGCGGCATCACCGCCGCGCACTGGTGCTGGCCCCCGACCACGCCGCCGCCATGTGCAACTTGGCGGTGATGTTGACGTGGCAGGAGCGCTATCTCGAAGCGGAGTCTTTGCTGCGGCGGGCGCTCGAACTGGAGCCGTGGCGCGCAGATTTGTATACCAATCTTGGCATTCTGTATGACGAAACCGGCCGTCATGACGAGGCGGTGACGCAACATCGGCAAGCGCTGGCGCGTGCGCCCTTGTCTGGCGAAGTGCTGTCCAATCTGGGCAACGCGCTCGGCAATGCCGAACGTTATCAGGAAGCCTGCGCGTGTTATGCGCGCGCGTTGGAGATAGACGCCACCGACGGCCGCGCCTGGGGCAATCTGGCGGCGATGCTGGCGCAACAGGGTGATGCGGCGGGCGCCGAGGCGGCCTTTCGCCATGCCTTGCAACTGGATCCGCACCATGCGCGCGTGCGGCTCAATCTGTCTTATCTATTGCTCGGCCAGGGGCGTTA
>BBFD01000765.1 GCA_001313065.1 Silvimonas sp. JCM 19000 | reverse complement strand
CGAACTGCTGCCCGAAGGCCAACTGGTGACGCTGCCCTTGGCCGCCAGCGAGGATCGCGTGACCGGCTCGCTCGATCTGAATGCGGCGCTGCAAGATAACGCCGTGCGTTTTGCCCCCGGCTTGCTGGCGCGCGCGCATCAGGCGTGCTGTATGTGGACGAAATCAATCTGCTGCCCGACGCGCTGGTCGATACCCTGCTCGACGCCGCCGCCAGCGGCATCAATACGGTGGAGCGTGACGGCGTGTCGTACAGCCACGCCGCGCGCTTTGCTTGATTGGCACCATGAATCCGGAAGAAGGCGAATTGCGGCCGCAATTGCTGGATCGCTTCGGCCTGATGGTGCAGCTGGAAAACTGTTTTGATGCGGGCGTGCGACAACAAATCGTCAAAGCGCGCCTGCAGTTTGAACTGGACCCGGTGGCGTTTCGCGCTGGTTACGCCGAACTGCAACGTGCACTGACCGAGCAAATCCACGCCGCACGCGCACGGCTGAATACGCTGGCGTTTAGCGATGCGGTGCATGCGCACGTCAGCGCGCTGTGCATCGCCGCCAGGTGGACGGCTGCGCGCCGA
>BBFD01000764.1 GCA_001313065.1 Silvimonas sp. JCM 19000 | reverse complement strand
CAAGCGGCGCCGCTGCCCACGGCTGACGGCGTTACCCAGCAAATCCGCCACGATCTGCTGCCGGTGCCCGCATGGTGGCAGGCCTATCAATCGACCGCGCTGAATGCGCTGGTGGATGAGGCCTGGCACACAACCAGAACCTGGATGCGGCCCGCCACAATCTGCAAGCAGCACGCGAGCAATTGCGCTCGCAGATTGGCGACAATCTATATCCGTCGGTGGATGTGGCTTCAAGCCGCAGCGCCAACGCGCGCTGGCGCTGCCCACCTTGCCGCAGCAAACGTTTGTCGAAAACGTGTTCGCGGCACAGGTGCAAACGTCGTACACCTTCGACTTCTTTGGCGCCGCCGTACTGGCTGACCGCGCATTGGCCGAGCAAGTGCAGCAACAGTCCTTCCAGCTGGAGGCCAGCCGCCGCGCCATTGCAGCCAATATCGTCGCGGCGAGCATCAATGCCGCGTCGCTGCAGGCGCAACTGGATGCAACCACCGAACTGGTGCGACTGGGTGAAGCGCGGGCTGCCCAAACGCAGCAACGCTACGCAGCGGGCAGCGCCGCGCATGATGAAGCCTTGGCCGCCG
>BBFD01000763.1 GCA_001313065.1 Silvimonas sp. JCM 19000 | reverse complement strand
AAACTGGCCGACCGCATCGCTCGCCTGGTGGCCACGCTGGAACGCGCGGCCAGCGGCGTGGCCGACCCCGCCATCGATGCGCACGCGGCAGTCATGTTTATGGCGGCTGACATGCCCAAAAAAACAAAGCCGCAGCGGCGGCCGCCGCGCCCGCCCCAAACGGGTGTTTGGCCATAACCGTGGATAAGCTGATTTGCCTGCCGAGCTTGTAACCCGATTAAGCCAGGCCCATGCCGTCAGCACGCAGCTTGCGGGCGAAACGGTATGGCTGCTGCCGCAAAAAAGCCCTGTTCTGGCCTGCACAAAAAAAATGCTGCTGGTGGCGGATGTGCACTTTGGCAAAGCAGCCGCCTATCGCGCGCTCGGCCAGCCGGTGCCGCACGGCACTACCCAGGCCAATCTGGCCCGGCTGGACGAAATGCTGCACGTGTTGGCCGCCGACGTGGAGACCTTGGTGTTTCTGGGCGATTTTTTTACATGCCCGCTCGGCACGGCATCCCGAAGTACTGGCGGCGCTGGCAGTCTGGCGTGCGCGCTGGCCCGCCTTGCGGTTGGTGCTGGTGCGCGGCAACCACGATCTG
>BBFD01000762.1 GCA_001313065.1 Silvimonas sp. JCM 19000 | reverse complement strand
CGGCGCTGCGGCGCGGTGTGGGGCACGGCAGCCAGCAAGGGCGCTGCCCATGGACTAACCTCGATGGAAACCCATGCCGAGCACATCCCATGATTGAACGCTGGCTCCTCGCCGCCCTGCATCTGCTGGCCTTCGGCTTTGCCCTGGCCGCTATCCGTAACCGCGCCAGGGCGCTGCGCCAACCCATCCCGCTGTTTGACCCGGGCGATATCCTGCGCCAGGACATGCTGTGGGGCCTCACCGCACTGGTCCTGCTGCTCACCGGCCTTTGGCGCGCTTTCGGTGGCGTGGAGAAGGGCGCGGCCTATTATCTGCACCAGCCGTTCTTTCACCTCAAAATGACCTGCCTCGCGCTTATTCTCATTCTGGAAGCGTGGCCCATGCGCGCGCTGATCAAATGGCGCCTGGCCCGCAGCAAAGACCCCAGCGCCCCGCTGCCCGAAGCCCGCCAATTGGCCATCATCAGCGATGTGCAATTGTTGTTGCTGCTGTTGATGGTGCTGGCGGCAACAGCCATGGCACGCGGTGTGACGATGGGCTAGCGGCGGCATCTGCCGCAGTACCCACACGGCGGGCCCGGAGCGGG
>BBFD01000761.1 GCA_001313065.1 Silvimonas sp. JCM 19000 | reverse complement strand
GGCGCGTGGGCGGCGGTGCTGGATGTGCTGAGTTTTTTTTATCAGGAACGCATCATCAACGAGGCTTTTTTTGCGCACCGCCACCGAGCGCCGCTCGGTGCTGGAACTGGGCCGCGAGATAGGCTACGAACTGCGCCCTGGCGTGGCGGCATCCACCTATCTGCCTTACGCTGGAAACCGCACCGGGCGCGCCAGCAAGCACCCGCATCGACGCTGGCACCAAGCGCAAAGCGTGCCCGAGCAAGATCAGCAAGCGCAGGTGTTCGAGACGCTGGCGCCGTTGCAAGCGTATGCCGCGTGGAATGCGCTGGCGGTGCAGGCATGGCAGGACGCCTTGCCGCAATGGGGCGGCAGCACGCTGTATCTGCAAGGGCAAAAAAACACCGGCCTGGCGCGCGGCGATATGGTGCTGATTGTGGGGGACGAGCGCCTGAACAACGCCGGCAGCGAAAACTGGGATATCCGGCGCGTGAGCAGCGTAAAAGTGGTGCCGCCCGCCGTGGCCTCGGCTGATCCGTTGGCGGGGTATTCGGTAGTGATGCTGGATCGACCGTTAGGCTCGGTCACGCCGCATGTGGAACCGGCGCATAC
>BBFD01000760.1 GCA_001313065.1 Silvimonas sp. JCM 19000 | reverse complement strand
AACCGGCAAGCCGACACCGTCCCCGCCGCCCGTGCCTTGCGCTCGGCCAGCTCTACCTGGCGTTGCAAGGCCGCCTGGCTAACACCCAATGCGTCTGTGGCATCGGCCAGCACCTGAACCGCACGTTGGGTGGCGCGTCCACGCCCAGCGTGCTGGCGGCCGATTGCGATTTGACCGGCGTCGGCGCCAACAGCGCACTATTGGTCAACGCCAAGCCGCTGCTGCGCAAATCGTTGCCGACGCCGAGCAGCCGGGTCAGGTCGGGCGTGGTATTCAATACTTCAACATTCACCTGATCCTGGATCAGATTGGTGCGGCCGTTCAAGGCTGTTGCCGCGCCTGGATATTGGCCTGGATCTGCAAGGCGCGATCAGTCAGCACACTGCCCGCATCGACATTCTGCTGGCCCAGCCCGGCGGCCGTTTCAAGCACGTCGCGGCTATGCGCCAGCACGCCCTGCCCCTTGCTGGCCGCGGCATTGTGGCTACTGCTTTGATTGCTGCAGACCTTGTCCTGCAAGGCGGCGATATCGGCCTGCCAATCGGTGGGCACGCCCGCCACTGGCGTACGCACGCAGCGGGCGGAG
>BBFD01000759.1 GCA_001313065.1 Silvimonas sp. JCM 19000 | reverse complement strand
CCTTCGCTCGCCAGGGGGCCCGTAAGTCAAAAAAAACCGAAACGGACCGTCTTGCACTCACATGGCTCAGCTGCCGCTCCGCGGAACTTCGGTCGGACGGAGCCCCAAAAAAAACGGGTCTCCTTCCCCTCCCTCGACAGGTAATGCCCGCTGTTGGCCTGGCGTGCTGCCTCGTTGCTGCGCAACATCGGGTGGGCGTGGTGGCGATGGGTAACAGTGAACATCGGCACCGCTCGCTTAACGCATCCATTCCACACGGCCACCGCCTTCTAATTTGTCACCATCACCTCAACAAACCACCTGCATCTCATAGGGTGGGTCGAGACCCACCACCCAAAGCCACCAGCAAGAACGATCACTCCAACCAGTCGCCAATCCACTACCGCTCGAAAGCACCTACGTTTTGCAAGCCTCCGTGAAGAGGCAAACATGCGGGCGATTCGGCCCGGTTGTTCTGGTTGCCACTTTGGGTGGTGGGTCTTGACCCACCCTATGCCCAAAGCGTTAAGCATGTGCACTAGTCATTCACTGTCACGGCCCAGCATCCACGCCCACCCGATGTTGCGTAGCAACGAGGCAGCGGCGCTAGCAAACCAGCGCCATTT
>BBFD01000758.1 GCA_001313065.1 Silvimonas sp. JCM 19000 | reverse complement strand
GGCATGCAGATTCAGATCGAATGGCTTGCTGTCGGGCCGTAACTGGATTTGCTGAAGCGCCAGCCGCACAGCGCGCCCCGCCTGACGGCGCTGTTTCTGGCGGGACGCGCAGGCAAATCGCTGCCAACCAGCGCGCGCACCGCGGCATCCAGATTCAGCGGCGCGGCAAAGTTACCGGCCACCCGGCCATTGCGCAGCACCACCGCGCGTCGGCAATCCGACGTAAATCGGCGAGGCGGTGCGACACATACAAAATGGCCATTCCCGCCGCCCTCAGGCGTTCGATCATGGCAAACAAGCGCACCGACTCGGCTTGCGACAGGCTGGCGGTGGGCTCATCAAAAATGATCAGACGCGCTTTTTTTTCATGCAGTGCCCGCGCCAGCGCCAGCAACTGGCGTTGCGCTGTGGTCAGATCGGCAAAGTCGGCATCCAGTGCAGATCGGGGCGCGATGTCAGCGGCAATGGCGGCGGCCTGCTGCTTGATCTGCGTCGGGCTGATGATGGCGGCGCTGCGAGCGCTGCACAAACGGCCCAGCAACAGGTTTTCGGCGACGCTGAGACCAGGCACGCCCAGTTGGCTGGTTTGCTGATGCACCGTAGC
>BBFD01000757.1 GCA_001313065.1 Silvimonas sp. JCM 19000 | reverse complement strand
CGCCGTTCCGCCTGGCGCAGCCGCCATTTCTGCACCATGCCGGTGATCATGCCGTGCGGCACGCTGGCCGCGCCAGGTGCGGCGCCGGGCGCAGAGAAATAGATATTCAGCAGCGTGGGCAGCATCACCTCGTGTTGCGCGCGCAGCACGCCAAACAGATTGACCATCCCGGCAATCGCGCGTGCGGTGAACGCACCGCGCGAAAAAACCAAAGCAATAGATCTGGTCGCCCGCTTGCCAGTGCTGCATCAAAAAAAACGGTAGCCATCGGCGATATTGGCGTAGATGTCCTTGCCCAGCGCCAGTTGCAGCGTGCGATTGGCGCTGTTGCGCAACCAGTCGCTTAAATCCACCGGTGGCGCGCCGCTGATCGAGCCGATGCCGGGATCGTAATACAGCAACCAGGCCGGATCATCCGGATAGGCGTGGGCAAAGCGTTCATACAGTTGCAGCACGTTGGTATCGCCATGATGCGCGGTCAGCGTGTTATTGGTGCCGTCGCAAAACAGCATCAGATGGCGGGGGGCGGCGTCGGGCATGATCAGCTCCGGAAGGCGTGGGCTGTCATCAGCTAGACAGTGTGGCGGCGTCAGCCGGGCGCGGCTGAT
>BBFD01000756.1 GCA_001313065.1 Silvimonas sp. JCM 19000 | reverse complement strand
CCGTCGCCGCTGCGCGCTGCCAGTTCCAGCGTACGCAGATGGCCCACCGTGACTGTTGCGGCCAGCGTGCCACATTCGCCTTTCAGCGCGTGGGCTTGCTGCGCCACCGTCGCCAGATCGCCAGCGGCGTGGGCGTCTTGCAAACGGCTGAGGCGTAGCGGCACATCGGCCAGAAATACCCCGATCAGCTCAACCAACAAACTTTGGTCATCGGCCAGTGCGGCCAGTGCGACGGCGCGTTGATAGTCGCTGCTCATGCCTGATTCTCCCGTATCGCCTTGCGGGTTTTACCGCCGTGCAAGGCACGCAGTACCCGTGTGGCGGCAATCTCGGCGGCGGCCAGCGCGGCGGCGCGCTGACCTTGCCAATGCTGGTTCAGCGCTGCAGAAAAACGAAGCGCCGTAATGCTGTTGCAATACATCCAGATCATGCAGATGACCGAGCGCATCTTGCGCCGGCTTGGCTTGCTTGCTCAAGCGCTGCCAGCGCCGGGGCAACCAGTCGCCCAGTTCTTCGTGTAGATAACGCACTTTCTTTAGCGTAATGCGCGTGCGATGCCAGCAGGCGGCCGGGCAGCCTGGCACCAGCGCGCGTAGTTCACCGCGTGCCT
>BBFD01000755.1 GCA_001313065.1 Silvimonas sp. JCM 19000 | reverse complement strand
CGTCCGGCCAGCCGCCCCAGAGCAACCACGGCAGATTGCTCCGGATGACCTCCCAACTGCTTAACGTGTCCATGCGGGCCTTTGCCGGCGCCAGATTTGCCAGCCGGTTTCAATCAATACAATCAACAACACATAGCCCAGCGTCGCAAAGCCAAAGGCTGAAAGGTCTTGAAGGTGGCGGCCTCCACCTGGCGCGAGGTATACGACAGCTCGGCCATGCCGATCGCCATGGTAAGCGACGAATTCTTGACCGCATTCATGATCTGGCCGATCAGGGCCGGAGCAGCAATGCGCAAGGCCTGCGGCAGCACCACAAAGCGGAACGCCTGCGCCGGGCGCAAGCCCATCGCCAGCGCGGCCTCCCATTGTCCGGCGGATACGCCACGCAAACCGGCCCGGATGTCCTCGGCAAAATAGGCGGCCGTGTACAGGGTCAAGCCCAGTGTGGCGGCCAGTGTTTCCGGGGTCGGCCATAGCGCGTGCGGGCGGTTGAGCCAGTCGCGCGCCATGTCCGGCAACAAGGCCATGGCGCCGAAGTACCAGAAGAACAATTGCAGCAACAAGGGCGTGTTGCGAAACGCCGCCGTATACGCCTGGGTCAACGGCAGGCCC
>BBFD01000754.1 GCA_001313065.1 Silvimonas sp. JCM 19000 | reverse complement strand
ATCGTCTTCCACCACCAGCATGCGTTTGATACGCACCGGCGCTGCGCGGCGACCGGCACTTCGGCTTCTTCCGCGTCGGCGGCTTGCGGCAGCCATAGCGCCACGCTGGTGCCCGCGCCGACTGTGCTTTGCAGTTGCATATCGCCGCCGCTTTGTTTGACAAAGCCGTACACGCTGCTCAGGCCCAAGCCGCTGCCTTCACCGGCCGGGCGGGTGGTAAAGAACGGTTCCATCACCTTGTCTAGCAAATAGGTCGGGATGCCGCTGCCGGTGTCGCGCACGGAGAGCACCACCGCATTGTCGACGCCAGGCAAGCGCGCCGGATGCGGGATGCGCGCCACGGTAAACGACAGCGTGCCGCCGTTGGGCATTGCCGCAGCGCTGTTCAGGGCCAGATTGAGCACGGCGTTTTCGAGCTGGCCGCGATCGACTTCTACCCGCAAATCGCCGTCTTCCGGCGGCAATGTGACGTTGATCTCGGGTCCCACCGCGTATTCAACCAGGTCGAGCATTTCGGCCAGCATGTCCTGGATAGACACGCGTTCGGCCTGCAGCGGTTGGCGGCGGGCAAAGGCCAGCAAACGGCGCGTGAGCGTGGAAGCGCGCAGCGCGGCG
>BBFD01000753.1 GCA_001313065.1 Silvimonas sp. JCM 19000 | reverse complement strand
TTGCGGCCTCGTTGCTGCGCAACATCGGGTGGGCGTGGTGGCGACGGGTAACAATGAACATCCGCACCGCGTGCTTCGCTCCCATCCCGCATGGCCACCGCCGTCTGATTTGTCACCGCTCCCGCCACGAACCACCAACGTCTCATAGGGTGGGTCAAGACCCACCAACCAAAGTAGCAAGCAAAAAAACGCCCGAGCCCAATATTTGCCTTCCCGCATCGACATGACGAACAACGGTGCGAAACGCCCGCATGCTTGTCTTCCCACGTGGACGTGCAAGAAAGTAGGGTGCGTTACCCGTAGGACAACGCACATTTTGGTTATGCCACCGAAGTTGTGAAAGACGAGAAATCGGGATGGCGGCAAGGAATGATGGGCATGGCGTATTCGGGGAAAAGTGCGTTGCCCCCGCAAGCGAGGACAAGACCCCCGACGTGTGCTTGCGAGCTGGGGTGAATTAGTGAGTTGAGTTGAGCATTCTTGCTTGCGGCTTTGGGTGGTGGGTCTTGACCCACCCTATGAGACGTTAGTGGCTTGTGATGGTGACAAATCAGACGGCAGTGGCCGTGCGGAATGGAAGCGTTAAGCGGGCGGCACAGATATTCATTGTTACCCGTCGCAT
>BBFD01000752.1 GCA_001313065.1 Silvimonas sp. JCM 19000 | reverse complement strand
ACGGCGCAACGGCGGCGGCGGCGTGGCGTTGGCGCTCAGGCCATCGCCGTCATCGCGCACAAACAGGCGGAAGGCATCGGCGCCATAAATGATCTCGATTTCCACACACTGCGCCGAAGCGTGGCGATAAGCATTGAGCAGGGCCTCCCGCGCGATGGCAAACGCTTCGTCGCGCGCCGCGCTCTGTAACTGCAGGCTGCGATGCCCGGCCACGGTCAAGGTAAACGGCACCGCATGGATGGCGCGCATTGCCGTGGCCACATGTTCCAGCGCCGCGCCCAGATCATCGTCGCTGGGGCCGGGATAGGGCAAGTCCAGATCGGGCTCGCGCCCATCGGCCAGCACCACATCGGCCTGGTCCAGCGTGCCAAGAAAACGCTGTGTCAAGACCGGATCGTCCTTGATCTGATCCACCAGCGCCTGCATGCGCAAGGTCAGCCCCTGCATGCTTTGCCGCAACGTGTCATGCAGCGCCCAGGCGTGCCGTTCGCGTTCGGCCAGCTGTTGCTCCGTGCGCAGGATCAGCTGGCGCACCCGCCAGCGGTGTAACAGATATAACAGCAACAACAAAGGCAGCAAGGCCCAGCCCCCCGGCATTGCGCTTGGCAGGTTGGCCCCGGC
>BBFD01000751.1 GCA_001313065.1 Silvimonas sp. JCM 19000 | reverse complement strand
GGCCGCCGAGCAGGCGCTGGCGGGTGATGTCGAAGCCGCGCTGGCGCAATTGCAGACGCAACTGGCCAGCGCCGACGAGGGCGAACTCAATCGCGGCGCGGTTTATCTGGTCGGCGCCGGCCCCGGCAATCCGGATCTGCTCACCTTTCGCGCACTGCGTTTGATGCAACAGGCCGATGTGGTGCTGTATGACAATCTGGTCTCGCCCGCCATCGTCGAGCTGGTGCGGCGCGATGCCGAGCGCATTTACGTGGGCAAAAAAAAGGCCAGCAACCACGCACTGCCGCAACAGGACATCAACGCCCTGCTGGTCACGCTGGCGCAGCAAGGCAAGACCGTAGTGCGGCTGAAGGGGGGCGATCCGTTTATTTTTTGGTCGCGGCGGTGAAGAAATCGAAGAACTGGCGCAGCACGGCGTGCCGTTTGAGGTGGTACCGGGCATTACCTCGGCGGCCGGGGCTTCGTGTTACGCCGGTATCCCCTTGACGCATCGTGATCATGCGCAATCGGTCACGCTGGTGACCGGCCATCGCCGCGAAGGCGAAATCGAGCTGGACTGGCCGCGTTTGACCAATCCCAACGAAACCGTAGTGTGTATATGGGCGTAGCGCAGGCGCCGCGGCTGTGCGCGCA
>BBFD01000750.1 GCA_001313065.1 Silvimonas sp. JCM 19000 | reverse complement strand
AGATTGCATACGGTTGCGTGCTAGCTAGCGTCTTTGCATGGCGGGACTAGTCCCACCCTATGACTGCCACGTGGTTCTTGCGACGCGGTTACCGGCCCACGTTACGCCCTGGCACAGCACAAAATACAAAACCCCGGCAAACAGGAACAATTGCGCCGGATAGATCATCACCCGGTTGCTCACCTGCGCCGTCACCATCGCCAGCTCGCCCACCCCGACGATATACGCCAACGACGTATCCTTGATCAGCGTGACCCACTGGTTAATAAACGAGGGCGCCATCATGCGCAGCGCTTGCGGCAGGATCACAAAACGTAGCGTCTGCCACTGCGTCAGACCGCTGGCGAGCGCGGCTTCCCATTGGCCTTTGCTGATGCCCTCGATGCCCGCGTACACGGCATGCGCCAGATACGCCGCGCTGATCAAGGTCAGCGCGCACATCACCGACCACACGCCGGCACGTCGATATGCAGGCAGATCGGCAACAGAAAATACACCCAGAAAATCAGCATCAACACGGGAATGGCGCGCAAGAAGGCCAGGCAGGCCAGCAAGGCATGCCGCGGCACACCGCGCAGCAGCGCCAGCAAGATGCCCAGGCCCAATCCCAGCAGCGCCGAGCGAGGGCCGAGCCC
>BBFD01000749.1 GCA_001313065.1 Silvimonas sp. JCM 19000 | reverse complement strand
CGGCCGCCGCAGCTTTAGCCTGGATGGCTATGCCAGCAGCCAGGATACCACCAATGATTACGGGGTAATGGCGCGCTATGCACAACAATTTTGAATTGCAGCGTAATTAAATCAATTAACGCTATTCATTCAGGATTAATGCAAAAGCAACGAGCCTGTGCAGCGCTAGCCCTGCGGCTTGCTGCCGCTTGCGAAAACACGCGCTAAGGATTACGCGCCCTGCGCCTTACTTTCGCATTGATTGTTGCTCTGTTTTTTTGTCTGGAAACCGGTTTTGCCAAATGCCTTTTAATTAATTTCATCCCGTATTTTCATGCAAAGAAATAATAGCCAATACGCAGGTACTGGCTATTTTTTTGTTTTAAATATATCAAAAAATACTGTCGACGCATTAATTCTGTGATTGCGGCCGATTTCTATTTTTTTAAAATGAAAAAAAGGAAATACATCATGGCAAAGGTGAGCGGGCAGGCATTAACGCATTCCATCGTCACGTCGACCGCCGTGGCTATCAAAAAAAGCGTCGCCATAAAAGCCAGCGTGCCACGTTGGCACCGCTAATGGCGGCGTGCCTGAGTTGCGCGCCGGTGTATGCACAAGACGCTGACCCCGCGCCAGCCGCGGTCAGCGCCGACG
>BBFD01000748.1 GCA_001313065.1 Silvimonas sp. JCM 19000 | reverse complement strand
CCACGCAAGGGCTGAATCAGCCACCCACGACGCTGGCCAATAGCCCGTCGCCGTATCACTGCGCTTATACCGCAGGCGCCAAAGGCACCGGCAACTTCTACCTGGATGATGGTCCGCAAGACAACTTGCCGGAATGGTTGGACTTTGTGCCCGAGCCGACGCCCAAGGCCGAGCCGCTGCATCGCTTTGCCAATAATCCCTACACCGTACTCGGGCAGAATTTCACTCCGCTGCGCAGCGCGGGCAAGCTGAACCAACAAGGCATGGCGTCATGGTATGGCCGCAAGTTCAACGGCCAGAAAACCTCGACCGGCGAAATTTACGACATGTACACCATGACCGCCGCCTCACCCATCCTGCCGCTGCCCAGCTACGCCCGTGTCACCAACGTCAAAAAAACGGCCGCAGTGTGATTGTGCGTGTGAATGATCGCGGCCCGTTCAAGCGTGGCCGGGTGATGGATTTGTCGTTTCTGGCCGCCTGCCGCCTTGGTTACGCCATGAATGGCAGCGCCGAAGTCGTGGTGGAAAGCCTGGCCCCGGGCGAAATTCCGCCGCCGGTGGATGTCGCCCAGGCCGCCGCTCACCCCTTGCCGCCTGATGCCCCGGTCGCCACTTTGCCCGTCAGTAGCAGCGGCGTTAT
>BBFD01000747.1 GCA_001313065.1 Silvimonas sp. JCM 19000 | reverse complement strand
GCGAATGCGTGCCAGCGCAGTGGGGCTTGAGCGGCGACGGGCAGACGGCGTTTATAGAAATGGCCAGCGCCGCCGGTTTGATGCTAGTGCCCCCGGCGTTGCGCGATCCCGGCAGCACCACCACTTATGCGTGGGTGAATTGATCCGCGCCGCGCTCGACCATGGCGCGCGCCATATTGTGCTGGGGCTGGGCGGCAGCGCAACCAATGATGGCGGCGCGGGCATGCTGCAGGCGCTGGGTATGCGCTGGCTGGACGCTGCGGGCAAATCCTTGCCGTTTGGCGGCCTGGCCCTGGCCAGACTGGCGTCACTGGATCGATCCGGGCTCGACCCCCGGCTGGCAACCTGTCGTTTTGATGTGGCCTGTGATGTGGACCATCCACTGACCGGGCCGCACGGTGCCAGCGTCATCTTCGGTCCACAAAAAAGGGGCGACTCCCACGCAGGTGAAGCAACTCGATACCGCACTCAGCCAATATGCCCGCGTGATCGAGCAGTCCATTGGTCGCGCAGTGGCCAATGTGCCGGGCGCGGGCGCGGCGGGTGGGATGGGCGCGGCTGCCCTGGCTTTTTTGCAAGCGCAACTGCGCCCGGGCATTGCGCTGGTACTGCAGACCGTAGACCTGGCGCGTCATCTCGCGGAC
>BBFD01000746.1 GCA_001313065.1 Silvimonas sp. JCM 19000 | reverse complement strand
GGCGGGCCCGGCCTCCGCCGACAATCCGGTTACGGTTGATCTAGGCACGAGCACGCAGGTTGCCACGCTGTTTTCTTTTCCCAATTGCCTGCAAAACTGCCCGGTGCCGCCCTGGACGCTGGAACAAACCGTGCAGCATTGGATGGCGGCCAGCGTAACGCGCGACGGCTATAGCAATGCCAAGGTCAGCGTGAGCGCGCAAAACGGCCACGAGATCCTCAGCATCAGCGGGGTTCCGGCCGATTACGGCGTGTACGTGCAGAATTTTATGCAGGAATCAGCCAAAGCGGCGGCCGATGTGCCGGCCGTGCAAGCGGCTGGCAAGTGGCAGAGCGATTGGTCTTTCTTTGAAGTGCTGGGCATGCCGCTGCGCAATCAGAAAACGGTGCAGCTGCTGCATTTCCCGCCGGATACCGTCAAAACCACCTCGCAGGATTATATGCAGGCAGCGACCACCCAGCGCTGGGCCAGCCTGCTGGTGATGAATGGTGTCGCCTCGACGGCGACCGACAGTTATCAACGCATTATGGATATCGCGCCAATTGCCGCCCCGGCCAGTGCGGGCAAGCAGCTGGAAGGCGTTTACGATTATTTCAATGATGCCAGCACGGGCCTGATCCAGAGCTGGACCGCCCGGCGCCGGGCA
>BBFD01000745.1 GCA_001313065.1 Silvimonas sp. JCM 19000 | reverse complement strand
GCTGCAGTCGGAGCCGGGGTCGGCGTGGCTTTGGCAGCAGAGGCAGCGCCTTGCATGGCCAACAAACCCTTCATGTCTTTAACGTTGTGCTTCAGCGCATTGACGCGGTCTTGCGCTTCTTGCAGTTCTTTCTGTTTGCCAACGCGCGCTTCTTCTTTCGCGTCTTTACTACCACCGTTGGCGGCGGCCTTGTCCGAACCTTTGGACAGCTTCAGCACATCTTTGCTCTGCTGCCCTTCGGTCGCGCCCTTGTCTTCTACTTTGGCGCCAATCTTGCCGCTGGCCGAGGCATTGCCTGATTCAGCCGCTGGCGCTTTTTTCGGCGTTTTCCGCCACCTGGTCGCGATAGGCGTGCCAGTTTTGCGATTGCAGATGGATTTCTTTGGCGGCGTCCTTGCGGCTGACTTCGCCCATCTTTTCGGGCGTCGGCACCTGCAGGATGCGGCCGCGCTTGAGGCGGTTCATATTGCCGTCAAAAGCCGCGCTGTTATTGCGATACAAGCTGACCAGCACTTGTTCGAGACTGACGCCACCCGGCCGTACCGAACGGGCAATGCTGGACAAAGTGTCGCCGGACTTGACGGTATAAGTATCGGCGCCGGCATTGTCACCGGCCGCAGATGCCGCTGGCGCTTGTGCCACCGCGGCC
>BBFD01000744.1 GCA_001313065.1 Silvimonas sp. JCM 19000 | reverse complement strand
CACCACCGGCGCGGCCGCGCTCGATGCGGGCTACGGCGACAATACTTACGGCTGGAACATCAGCAGCAGCGCCACCGGGTGGGATCGCAACCCGGGCGATACCCGAATCAATGTCGTGATCAGCAATGTCCTGATTGGCGGTGTGGCGCACAGCTTTAGTTACAGCGTCACCTTTGTCACACCCTAGCTCCACCCAGCCACGGCAAGGGCGGCATCGTGCCGCCCTTTTTTTTATTTACAGAATGGCCAGCCATGTCGATGCCAGCAACAGCACCGCCATGCTGCGATTAAACCGGCCCATTGCGCGCGCCGACGGCAACAGCCGCTGCGCCGTCGCGCCTAACGCCGCCCACATGCCCATACACGGCAGCGACATCAGCCAGAACAACAAAGCCAGCTGCCACAGCGCGCCCGCGTGACCAAACACGCTGGTTACGGTCAGCGCCATCACCCAGCTTTTGGGATTGATCAGCTGCAATGCCGCCGCCTGCCAAGCTGGCACCGGCTTGCTGGCGTGGTCGGTCGACAATTGCATGTCGGCCGCGCGCCACAACTGGATTGCCATCCAGCTTAGCCACAACGCGCCAAGCCAGGTCAGCGCAGTGCGTACCAGCGGCGCCCAGCGCGCCACTTCGCCCAGACCCACCCC
>BBFD01000743.1 GCA_001313065.1 Silvimonas sp. JCM 19000 | reverse complement strand
GCAGCGGCAATCCATCCAGCGCAATGCACAGCTGGCGACGTAGGCCACGCGCAATAACGTTTCCAACCCAGGCGTGGCCAACATGGCGTCGATCAGATCGCTTACGTGATCAAGCCCGGCCGCGCGCAAGGTGGTGCTGTGCTGGCGCAATTCGGTGGCGTGGCTGATGTCGGGCCGCGCATGACCCAGCATCGCCAGGTATTCAAGCCGGTCAAGCACCGGTTGCAACAACCGCTGGCTGATCGAACTCGCCGCGCTGGCAGGCAGCGGTGCGGGTGTTTTACCCCACCAGGCGCGCCATCGATCGCCCAGCGTGTTCTGGTCGTCAATGGGTGCGTCGGCATAGTCGAGCGATAACGGCTGCAGGACGTGATCACGCATCACCATCACCGCCACGGGGCGCAGCGTAACGGCGTGGCGCGCCGATTGTAGCCGTACCAATACCGCGCGCAGATCGGCTTTACGCAACACAAGTTGCTGCAGATATTCGATGGCGGGCTGATTATGCGGTTCGCACGGTAGCACCAGCTGCAAGCGTTCGCCGTGGATGTCGTTCACCCACCAATCCACGCATTGGCGTATTTCGTCCAGCACCGGCGGCGCCCACGCGCTGGGGCGCAGCAACACGCAATCGACTGGCTCGCCGCGCAAAC
>BBFD01000742.1 GCA_001313065.1 Silvimonas sp. JCM 19000 | reverse complement strand
CTGGGCGGTGCTGGCGGCGGGCACGGCGATTTTGTTGCGATCGGCCAGCGCGGCGGCCAGCGTGGTGGGCCGGGCATCGACTTCGACCGGCGTATTGCCGTCGAGCTGCAGTTCTTGCAGCCACTGTTCAATCTCATGCGGCGCATGGCAGGGGCCGATTTCGACAATGTCGCCCGCCTGCCATTGCGGCAGCGCGCCCGTTGCCGGGGTCAGGCCCAGCAAATAAACCGGGTCGCCCGCTGAGCCTGCGTTTAACAAGGTGCGTTGTTGCAGGGTCCACGGCGCGTAATCCGGTGCTTCCCAATCGGCCATTTGCGCGCCGCCGGCCAGTGTCGATAGTTGTTGTTGCCAATGGCGCAACGCCCCGGCATCGCCGTTATCGACCTCGATCAGATCAAACAGGGGCTGCGCATTGTGTCGATCCAGCCACGCCGCCAGTTCGTGGCCAAAGGCGCAAAAGTGGCGATACGTGCGGTCGCCCAGTGCCAGCAGGGCGTAGTTGAGATGGCTTAGATCTACTGTGCCCAGGCGCGCGGCCTTGCCGATAAAACCGGCGGCGCTATCGGGCGGGTCGCCTTCGCCGGAGGTGCTGACGATCAGCAAGACCTGGCGATAGCGACTGAGCGCGCTGGATCGAGCGTGCCAGCGCGGCACTGGCG
>BBFD01000741.1 GCA_001313065.1 Silvimonas sp. JCM 19000 | reverse complement strand
GCCAGACATTGCGCAGTTCAATCAGGCTCATGCCACGCCGCAAGCGGCCAGCGGGCAAGCCCAGCTGGGCTTGGAACATCGGGTTCCAGCCAACCAGGCGGCCCGCGCATCGTGGATGGACACACCGTCATTCATCGAACGGAATACCGTCTCCAACAAGCGCTGCTGGCTATCCAGCCCCGCCAGCAGTTTTTTGTTTATCCAGCAGATTGGTGCGGAAGATGTCGAAGGCACGCGCCAGCTCGCCCACTTCATCGTGGTGTTCGGCCGCCGGAATCGGTTGGGCGGTGTCGCCATGCGCCAGCCGCGCCAGCACGCGCGTCATGCGCTGCAATTTGCTCAGCACGCGCGCCACATAGGCCACCCCCACCAGCGCCAACACCACGCCGGCCACCGCCAGCAACAACAACCCCCGACACGCTCGACGCCACCACCCGGCGCACCTGGGCATGGCGCTTTTCCGCCACCTGGCGCAGTTCTTCCACATAACCGGCCGAGCGCGCATCGAGTTGATCGGCGTGGGCGCGGATCAATTGCACCAGGTACATCGAACGCAATTCACCCACCAGCCAGGCGTGGCGGGTGGCAAATACATTGTCAGGGCCGGTGGCCAGGCTGTGCAGCGTGGTGGCCAGCGCTGGCTCGCGCAGATCTTCGCCGCGCG
>BBFD01000740.1 GCA_001313065.1 Silvimonas sp. JCM 19000 | reverse complement strand
CTGCGCGAAAAGCTGGCCCTGCGCTTTGATCGGGTGGCCCTGCCGCGGCGCTGGCGCTTTGTCGATGCCTTGCCGCAAACCAGCATGAGCAAAGTGCGCGAGCAAGATATCAAAGCCTTGTTCGATGCGCCGGTGCCCGCTGCACGGCCGCGTTATCCTGCAATTACCGGCGTCAGCCAGGGCGCTGATCACGTGGTATTGCAACTGCATATTCCGCCCAACGCCGCACATTTCGCTGGCCACTTTGTCGAGCAAGGCGTGTTACCGGGCGTTACCCAGATCGATTGGGCCGTGCATTTCGGCCGCCAGTACTTTGCTTTGCCGCCACGTTTTTTTGCGGCATGGATGCGATCAAGTTCCAGAATGTGATCCTGCCCGATGCTGCGGTCACCCTGACGCTGGATTATCGCGTCGACAAACAGCAACTCAATTTCAGCTATGTCAGCGCGCTCAGCGCCGAAACCACGCGCGCGCATTCCAGCGGCCGTATGCGCTTTGAGGCCGCATGAAACTGTGCGCCGTCATTCCCGTTTATAACCACGAGCGTGCGGTTGGCGCGGTGGTCGCCGCCTTGCGTGCGCTCGATCTGCCGGTGCTGCTGGTCGACGACGGCAGCAGCGCTGCCTGCGCAGCCGTGCTGGACCAGCTGGCTCAGCAAACCGGG
>BBFD01000739.1 GCA_001313065.1 Silvimonas sp. JCM 19000 | reverse complement strand
CGGCATCCGCGGCGGGTTGCGCCTCGGTCTGCCAACGGGCAGGCAAACTGGCCGTCGGGCGTTGAAAATCCGGGCCCACCGTGGCGCACCCGGCCAGCGTCAGCCCAGCCATCACCAGGCCAAATCGAGCAAGCTTCGACCTCATCGCGCCGCCACCTTGCTGCTTGCTGCGGCGTTGGCCGTATCCACCGTCGCTTGCACCGACATGCCGGCGCTAGATCGCCCAACAGCGCCTGGCCTGGCTGCAACGCAATCTTTACCGGGATGCGCTGAACCACTTTGGTGAAATTGCCGGTGGCGTTATCAGGCGCGATGGCGGCAAAGGTCACGCCCGTGGCCGGGGCAAAACTGTCAACCGTGCCGTGCAACACCTGGTCGGGCCAGGCATCGACGCGGATCTCGGCGGATTGGCCCGGTCGCACCCGGGTCAACTGGGTCTCCTGAAAATTGGCGATCACATACACCTGCCGTAACGGCACCAGCGCCAGCAAGGGCGCGCCCGGTGTCACATAAGCGCCAACCCGCACCGCGCGTTGCCCCACCATGCCGTCAATGGGAGCTTCGATGCGCGTCCACGACAGGCTGAGCCGGGCGCTTTCCAACAGGGCCTGATCATGCAGCAGCGTTGCGCCCGCACTGGCGCGTTGCGCTTGCAGCACGGCCACTTGCTG
>BBFD01000738.1 GCA_001313065.1 Silvimonas sp. JCM 19000 | reverse complement strand
CAGCGAAGTTGCATCGGCTCCGGCCGCTGCTTCCGCCGTTGCCAGCGCGCACCCGCCGTGGTGCACAAACGCCGCGTAATTCCGGTCACCGTGCCGGTGCAAGAGCCGTCGTTGATGGATACGCTGCTGGATGATCCGCTGGTGCCAGGTGGCATTCTGGCCGTGTTGTTGCTGGGGGCCGGTGCCTTCTTCTATATGCGTCGGCGCAAAAAGCCTGCCGCATTTGAGGACAGCATCATCACTGGCGGCGACCTGAAGCCGAATACCGTGCTGGGCCAGACCGGCGGTGCGGTGATCAGCACGCAACCGACCGAAAACTCTTTCCTGACCGACTTCAGCCGGCAAGGCCTTGGCACCATCGATACCGACGAAGTCGATCCGATAGCCGAAGCCGAGGTTTACATGGCCTATGGCCGTGATGCCCAGGCGGAAGAAATTCTCAAGGACGCTTTGTCGAAAGACCCGTCGCGCCACGAAATCCGCATGAAATTGCTGGAAATCTATGCGGCCCGCAAAGACAAGACCTCGTTTGAGGAAGTTGCTACCGATCTGTACGCGGCGCAAAACGGCCGTGGTCCTTTGTGGGAACAAGCGGCTTATACCGGCCGCACGCTGGACCCGGAAAATCCTTTGTACGGTCGGCAGGAAGCGGCGGCTGAGCCGGCGCTGGGCG
>BBFD01000737.1 GCA_001313065.1 Silvimonas sp. JCM 19000 | reverse complement strand
AATCGCGTCAAGGGCGCGGGGTCAGCAACAGTTGCCAGATCGACGCCGTCATCCCCGAACTTAATCCCTGGCGCGCGCATGAACCCACTTGCGCGGCGGTGGACGTGGTTTTGACCGATGGCACGCCCTTACGGGTGGCCTTTGCGGAAAACCTGGCCATGGCGCGACCGGGCGCGTTTGCGCTGGCGCGCCATCAAGCCGCTGTGGCTGCTGCGGCTTTGGCCGGCGCGTTTTTTTTGTTGCTGACGGCATGGATGTGGCGCGGCGCAGAACGCCGCCTGGCGCGTATGGCTCGGCGCAACCGACCCCGGCGTAACCCGACCGTGGCGGCCGTGGTGGCCAAGTAAGCGCTGGCAAGCGGCCATGCGGCCAGCACATCCAGCAAGAATTCATTTTTATAAAGAGTGCAATTGTGGCAGTAGCAAGAGTAGCGGCAGCGGCAACCCTGCTGGCGTTGGCAGCGCCGGGCTGGGGTAGCGAAACCTGGCCGATCAACGCGGGGGCGATCGACTTTATCTGGATCGGTTTATTGATGCTGGCGTGCCTGATGGGGGCGGGGGGCATCCTGCTGCTGCCGCGCCGCCAGGTGGCCAGCGCAGGCTGATGCGCCATAGCCCGGCACCGCTGCCGCCATTGCAACCGCCACCGCGCCCGTTGCAAGACGCATTGCC
>BBFD01000736.1 GCA_001313065.1 Silvimonas sp. JCM 19000 | reverse complement strand
AGCACACGCTGGTCTCCGGCGGCGCCGCGCCACCGGTGCATTGCTGGCCAAACGCAGGCCCAGCGTGGATAACACCGGGGCAATGCTGCAGCCACGCCATTCCAGTCCTCGCCCGATTCGGCAATCCCTGCGCTATGCAAGCCGAGCAAGGCGGTGCCCGCCGCATCCAGCAAGGCAGCGCCGCTGTCGCCCGGCTGCGTGGCCGGGCTGGCTTGATAAGTAATGCCCTGGCTCAGGTAATAGTCTTGCGGCGAGGCCGTGGTTTCGGCATCCACCCAGCCGGCAAAATAGCCCCGGAACAAAGCGGGTACCGCGCCATTCTGGCCTTCCACCAACAAAGGCGTATTCACCGCATCCAGCGCCCCCGTCGCGGCCGGAGCCAGCCGCGCGTTGGCCGCAATCAAACGTTGCGCATCGGCGCTTTGCAGCCGCGCCATGGCGGCGTCGATTTCGGTCAAGGTCAGATGACTGGCAATGACGGGGGCCCAGTTTTCCAGCGCTGCGGTGCAGGTCTGGCCGTTATCGAACTGGATTTCGACGCGGTCATCCACTTGCGCGTGCGCCGTGCCCGCCAGCACGTGGGCGGCGGTCAAGGCGTACCAGTCGCTGCTGCCCGCTTTCTGCAACACTGCCGCCAACATGCCCTGGCCGCCCCCTTGGCTGGCATTGCTGAGCC
>BBFD01000735.1 GCA_001313065.1 Silvimonas sp. JCM 19000 | reverse complement strand
GACCGGCGACCAGGCGGGCATCGCCCGCGCGCGTCTGGCCATTCTTAAGGTGAGCAACACCGAGCAGAACAGCAGCCCCAACAGCAAAGTCTGGGTCTACATCCCGCCGCTGCCAGATCTGGCCACGGCCAAACAACGCGCCGACCAACTGGCCGCGCTGAATGTGGATGATTACTTTGTGGTGAACAATGGCGGCAAATGGCAGAACGCCATCTCGCTCGGGATCTATTCGACGCGCGAAGCCGGTGAGCGCCGTATGGAAGAACTGCGGACCAAGGGCGTGCATTCGATGGTGCTGCGTGACAAGGACGATACCCTGCGACACAGCAGCTTTATCCTGACCGGCATGAATGATCAACAGCGCGCCGGTATTGAGAAAACCGCCGGGCAACTCAAGGGTTCCGTGCTGGAAAAGATGGCTTGCCCGTAGTGACTGGCAGGCCGTCGGCGCGCTCTGGATGCATGGGGTGGGTCAAGACCCACCATCCAGCGTGGCAGCTTGCGGCCATGCGCGCGTCAAATCTGCGCCCGCTTTGATTGCGGTATGGCCGAGGTCTGCAGTGGCATCTCCGCCCGGATAGCTCGAGTCTGCGGCTTTGCCGGGTGGGTCTTGACCCACCCTATGAGGGCAGCTCAGGGATAGGTGTACATCTGCCAGCGTTGCTCGGCGCTCAAGACCTGGG
>BBFD01000734.1 GCA_001313065.1 Silvimonas sp. JCM 19000 | reverse complement strand
CAGCACGGCGGTGCAGAATGCCGCCAGCGGCAACGGCGCCAACGCCGTCACCGCGCCCAACAATGCCTTTAGCGTCTACAACAACGGCGGCAGCGTGCCGCAGGCGTTTCAGACCGGCAGCGTGCTCAATACTTCGGCCTGAGGGTTTACTCGCCGGGCAGTTCGGCAAATTGTGGCAATTCGTCGGTGATGTGATACCACGGCGCTTTAAAGGCGACGTAGATATGGTGATCCGGCTGCTTGCTCGGGCTGTCCTGCAACGAGCCCAGCCGCACATGCACGTACTCGCGCCCGCGCACCAGGGCAAACAGGGGTGAGTGGCAGCGCGCGCACAACGCGTCATAACCCTCAGCCGATTCATCCTGCCGGAGTAACTCGGTCTCGCCTTGGGTGACCTGCAGCCGATCGGCGCGGATGCCGCCATAGGTACTGAAAGCGGAACCCGTGCGCTGGCGGCAGCGCGTGCAATGGCAATAACCCGCGTATTCCAGCGCGTCTTCCACCTGATAGTGCACCGCGCCGCAAAGGCATCGTCCTGTCAGTTGCATATTGCTGTCCTCCTTTCATTTCGACGCCAGGCGTCGCGTGGATGCGTCCGGATCAAGCCTGGCACAAGGTACTGGAAGCCATGGGCGAAGGTAGAAGCGCATCTGCCCAGCGGCCACGGCGCGGCGGCAGGCCGCACGCC
>BBFD01000733.1 GCA_001313065.1 Silvimonas sp. JCM 19000 | reverse complement strand
CGCCGCCGTGCGGAAATCGTGCAAGGTGACTTTGCCGATACGGCCTCGCTGCGCGCGGCAATGACGGGCGCGTATGGCGTGTTCAGCGTGCAGCCGAGTTCGGGCATGGGGCCGTTGCTGGGCATCAGCGACGAAGAGGAAGAACGCTACGGCTGCGCCATCGCCGATCTGGCGCTGGAAGCGGGCGTGCAGCATCTGGTGTATAGCTCGACTGACGCAGTCGGCGATACGCCCACCGGCATGGGCCATTTCGACAGCAAGGCGCGCATCGAGGCGCATATCCGCACGTTGCCGATCACCGCCACCATCGTGCGGCCGGCTGCATTTATGGAAATGCTGGTGATGCCGGGTTTTGGGCTGGACCAGGGGCAGTTCAACTTCTTTGTGCAGCCGGACCAAGCGATGCAATTGCTGGCGGTGGCCGATATCGGCAAATACGTGGCGACGATCTTTGCTGATCGCGGCCGCTGGGCAGGCCAGACGCTGGAGATCGCCAGCGACATGTTAACCGGCCGCGATCTGGAAGCCGCGTTCACTGCCGCGGCCGGCCATCCGATCCGCTATGCGCGCTTTAGCGAGGAGGTGTTGGCGGGCAATGCGTTTCTGGCGAAATTGACGGCGCTGGTGGATAACGGGCGCCTGGTGGGGCGCGCTGATCTGGCGGCGTTGCGGGCGTTGAACCCGCAGC
>BBFD01000732.1 GCA_001313065.1 Silvimonas sp. JCM 19000 | reverse complement strand
CTGGCTGGTATGGCCTACGCGCATGGCGAGCGGCTCTGGCAACGACGCGCTCAACGCCGCAGCCGCGCGACCCGCGCTCGGCTGGCAACAAGCGCTGTTGACCGTGGCCGCGTTAACCTGGCTGAACCCGCATGTATATCTGGATACCGTGGTGCTGCTCGGTTCGGTAGCGGCCCAGCAAAGCGGCGTGGCGCGGCCATGGTTTGCGCTGGGTGCCATGACTGCTTCGGTGTTGTGGTTTAGCGGAATCGGCTTTGGTGCGCGGCTGTTGGCGCCGTGGTTTGCCTCGGCCCAGGCGTGGCGCGTGCTGGATGGCGTGATCGGACTGGTGATGTTCGCGCTGGCGGCGTCCTTGATCGTCTGAATACGCAGTGCCGCATTAGACCGATCGGTCTGGAAATTCCGCCACCCCATCCCCACCTGCAAGCAACCTTTACGTTGTCCGCAGGATGCGCCATGAAGCCGCTAGAACAAACGCCATTTTCTGTCCTCGATCTCTCGCCAATTCTTGCTGGCGGCACGCCCGGCCAGGCGCTGGCCAATACGCTATCGTTGGCGCAACACGCCGACCAGCTTGGCTTTACCCGCTACTGGCTGGCCGAACATCACGCATGCGCGGCATCGCCAGCGCCGCCACGGCGGTGGTGATCGGCCATGTCCGCCGGCGGCACCAGACACATCCGCGCG
>BBFD01000731.1 GCA_001313065.1 Silvimonas sp. JCM 19000 | reverse complement strand
GCCCGAACTACCGGTCTCCTTCCCCTCCCTCGACAGGTAATGGCTGCTGTCGGGACGCCGGGATTGCCTCGTTGCTACGCAACATCGGGTGGGCGTGGATACGACGTGTGACAGTGAACATTGGCATCGCCCGCTTAACGCACCCACCTCGCACGGCCACCGCCGTCTAACTTGTCACCATTCCCGCCAAGACCGCCAACGTCTCATAGGTGGGTTAAGACCCACCACCCAAAGCCGCAAGCAAGAATGCGCAACTCAACCCACCCATTCACCACAGTTCCCAAGCACGCGTAGGTGCGTTACCCGTAGCAACGCACATTTCCCCGAGTACGCCATGCTCGTCATCCCTTGCCGCCATCCCGATTCCGCGTCTCTCAAAGCTTCGGTGGCATAACCAAAATGTGCGTTGCCCTGCGGGTAACGCACCCTACGTTTCTTGCATGCCTCGGCGGGAAGGCACGCATGTGGTAATTCGGCCCGATTGTTCTTGCAAGCCTCCGCGAGGAGGTAAATTTGCGGGCGGTTGGCCCAGTTGTTCTTGCTTGCCACTTTGGGTGGTGGGTCCAGACCCACCCTATGCACAAAGCGTTAAGCGTGCGCACTAGTCATTCACTGTCACGGCTCAGCCACCACGCCCACCCGATGTTGCCAAAGGCAACGAGGCAGCAAGCCCGGCACACCAGCGCCATCT
>BBFD01000730.1 GCA_001313065.1 Silvimonas sp. JCM 19000 | reverse complement strand
TCCGGTTGCCACCGCAGCGGCAGTGACGGCCACCGTGGCGGTGACGGCAGCAGTGGTGGGCAGCATCGTGCATTCGATCCCGCCCAGTTGCACCGCCGTCATCGTCAACGGGCTGACGTATCAGCAATGCGGCAGTACCTGGTATCAGCCGCAATATGTCGGCACCAGCGTGCAGTACGTGGTGATCAACCCGCCGCGCTAATGTGCAGAACACGCAACAAGGGGCAGGGCCGTAGGCGGCGCTGCCCCTTTTTTTATGCGATGGATGCAACTGCTGCGCCCGGCTCAGGCCATGCGTTTGAGCGTGCTGAGCAGGTTGCCAAGGCTGCTGATGGCGGCTTGCACGGTCGCGGCTTTGTCCATTTCTTCCTGCACCCGCTTTAACTGCGCCTGGTCGGCCGCAGTGACTTTGACGCCGCGCATAAACAAGGCCTCGCGCGTGGCGCTGAGCTGGCTGGCCACGGCGCTGGCCGCTTGTTGCAGCCGCAGTTTGTCGGCGCCATTGGCACACGCGTACTGGTCGTACAGCGCGTCCAGCGTGGCCTGGGCGCTGGCGAATTCGTCGGGGATGGCAGTCATGTTTTGTTCTCCTTGCAGGCGGACCCGGCAATCAAGGGAGTCGCCGCCGCGCGTTGCCAGGCCGGGTCGGCGGCGATGTCGGCCTGCACTTGCTCAAAGCGTGCGCTGGTGCTTG
>BBFD01000729.1 GCA_001313065.1 Silvimonas sp. JCM 19000 | reverse complement strand
CGTTGCACCCGGCGTGCCGCAGCGGATCCGCAGCGTATTGCCCGACACCCGCGTGCCCGATAACGCCCTGTTCAAACTGAACCCGGCCGGGCCGTCCGGCTATCTGATCGAAACCGATCCCCGCTTTGCCAGCTATAAAACCTGGCTCTCCTCCGACTATCTGCTGCAGCAACTGCAATACGACCCGACGCGGGAACAAAAACGCCTCGGCGACGGGTTTTACGAGCAGAAGCTGATACGCGAGCAAGTGGCGCAACTGACCGGTCGCCGCTTCCTGGATGGATACAGCAATGACCAGGATCAATACCAGGCCTTGCTGAACAACGGGGCCACCGTGGCCCGGCAGTGGAATCTGACCCCGGGCGTGGCGCTGACCGGCGCGCAGATGGCGCAACTGACCTCGGACGTGGTCTGGCTGGTCAGCCAGACCATCAGCCTTCCCGACGGCAGCACCACCCGGGCGCTGGTGCCGCAAGTCTATGTGCGCGTCAGGAAAGACGATATCGACGGCAATGGCGCGCTCATCGGCGGCAACAACGTCAACCTGGCGGTAAGCGCAGACCTGCGCAACGGCGGGACGGTGGCAGGGCGCAATGTGCTGACGCTGACCGCGCAGAACGTGCACAACCTGAACGGACGCATCTCGGCGGACCAGGTCGAGGTGCGCGCCGCCAACGACCTGAACAATGTGGGCG
>BBFD01000728.1 GCA_001313065.1 Silvimonas sp. JCM 19000 | reverse complement strand
ACGCTGGGCGATGCTTGCGATTTCTGGCTGATGCCGCAGTGGGAAAGGAAGCTGGCGCGCTATGGCAACGTCCAGCTATGGCGGGACACCTTGCGCCACTTCACCACCGCCGCGGCGCAACTACCGGCGCCGTGCGCGAGCTGACCGAGCAGATGCAGCACCTGGGAATGGCACTGGAGCAGGAAGCGGTCTGGTTGCCTCCTTTGTAGATGCATGCACAAACACGTCACGCCATACGAACTCGGATGCTGCAATTTTACCACTCGACGAGGACGACCTCCGTGTCGAGGACCGCAATGCAGCGATCTCAGTCGTTCGGCGCCACCATTTGTGCTTACCGTAGCGGACCGATTACGGTCATCACGATTTGCCGAAACCAACTGCTGATCACAGCCCTCGGGGTCGAGGTAAAGGTGCGCCGGCAAGAATTGGCGCTGTCTCAAGAGGATGTGGCCGGGCGCTGTGAGGTCGACCGTCCATTCATCACGATGATCGAAAGCGGACGGAAGCAGCCCACCATCAGCGTCCTGCACCGTCTTGCGGAAGCTTTGGAGCTTTCGCTGGGTGAGCTCTGCCAACGGGTAGATGATAGGAACCGAACCGAACCGAACCGAACCGAACCGAACCGAACCGAACCGGACCGAACCGAACCGAACCGAACCGAACCGAACCGAACCGAACCGAACGAACCGAACC
>BBFD01000727.1 GCA_001313065.1 Silvimonas sp. JCM 19000 | reverse complement strand
CCACGTCAACTTGCCACACCGGTTCCACCGGCAGCGCCTCCGCTGCAACGGAGACCTGGTCCGCCGGTACGGCTCCGCTGTCGGCGCTGGCGTCGGTCGCGGTTACGTCGGGCACGGCCATATCGAATTGCGCGTCAGGCGTATCTGCAACGGTCTCGGCAAGGGCGGCGTCGGCATCGCGATTGGCCTGGCTGACCTGGTCCAGATCGACTTCCAGCCGACTCTCGCCGACATGGGTAAATTCCACGGTAAATACCGGTTCCGCCGGCGTTTCGGCGACCGAAGCGAGCTCATTTGCGGCAAGCGCAGGCTCGGCCAGCGGCGCTGGGGCAGTCACTTCATCCGCGACAAAGCCCTGACTGGCCGAATCAGCCACGTTTCCAGCGTGATCGTTTCGCTGGCGGCAGCGTCGTCCCACCATGGCGATAGCGTCGCCCAGTCAGCGCCATCGTCCGTTGCGACTTCGGCGGTCAGCACCGGTAAATCGTCATCGCTGAGCTCAGGCTCAATGCGGACGGCTTGCAGCGTTTCGATTGCGGCGGCTTCGGATTGATATTCGAGCGACTGGCTCAGGGCCAGGCTGGCCGGGTCTTCCCATTGCAAAGCGCCTGGGTCGGCTGCCGGGGCATCGGTGGCACGGTTGAAGGCGGCTTCATCGACCAGGACGGCGGGGGGCTCAATCGGTGTTTTTGATTGC
>BBFD01000726.1 GCA_001313065.1 Silvimonas sp. JCM 19000 | reverse complement strand
CCCCGGGTGCGCGGCCTGGATGCGCGCCAGGATCCAGTCTATCTCGTCGGTATCGCCCGCGTGATAAGCCCGCAGCTTCAGATTTTCGACTTCGCCGCACGAACGAAAATGCGGCACCACCCCACGCCAGCCCAAGGCCTGCGTGGCCGCGAACAAAGACTGCGAATAGTGGCTGGCCGAACTTCCTTCCAGCCCGTGAAACAGCACCAGCACCGGCGCCTGTGCCGCGGCCGCATCCATCCAGTCAACCACAATCTGGTCGTCATCCGGCGTATGCCAGGTTTCGCGCCGGAACACCGGCCCACCGCGGCGCAAAGCCAGCGCCGGATACAGCGTTTGCAAATGACCGCCAGGCAACCAGGCCGGGGCCTGATACGGGCGTCGCGTTGGGGGCAGGGTTTTGGACATGGGCAGAGGCTAAGGCAAGCGTTACGCGGGTTCAAGCCCGGGTTATGAGGGCGGCGCGTGGTATCTGCAAGCAGATTACAAATTTATTTAACAATCGGCGCGTATACCGGCTGTGCGTGCGAGCAAAATAACGCGCAACCCGACCCCGGAAGTCTTCTTTTACCCTACGCCGCGAGTCCTGCCATGACCCCGTCTGAATTTGAAACCCGCAACGCCACCGAAATGGATGATCAACCCAGCGACCCGTCGCGTCGTCGCATGCTGGAGAGCCTGGCCGCGCTGAGCGCCGCCGGTG
>BBFD01000725.1 GCA_001313065.1 Silvimonas sp. JCM 19000 | reverse complement strand
GCAGGGTGTGCCGCTGCCAGCCACGCTGCAAAGCGAGGTCGATCGCATCTGTCTGGCCTGGCGCGATGCGCGCACGCATTTCGCCAGCGCCGAGGGCCCGTATTTGTTTGGCGCTTTCAGCATTGCCGACGCCATGTTTGCGCCGGTGGTCTGGCGTTTTTTTTATAGCTATAACGTGGCACTGCCTGACGATGCCGCGGCCTATCGCGACATGATGCTGGCCGTGCCGGCCATGCAGGAATGGCAGGCCGCCGCACTCGCCAGTAGCTGGCGCAATCCGGCCCAGGATGACCTGATCAACTCACATGGTGGACCGCGTTAATGAGCGCTAAATTTATCCGGCTAAAGGTCAGAACTGCACGCATCGTGCATGGATTTGACGCCAGAATGCCGAGATCATCGAAGAACCGCTGGACGAGGCTTATACCATCAAGCTGGTGGCCATCGACCGTATCCAGTCGATCAGCGAGCGGTATTTGCTGGTTACGGGCGGACATGGGCGGCTGATGTATTGGGAATACAAAGGGGGCATGGATGCGCTGGCCCAACGGCTGGCCAAGGCCGGACTTTTGCTTGAATAAGCCGCGCGAAATTCAGCGTTGACAGCACGGTAAATTTACCGGCACTCTAAAAAAAAGCATGAATTCCTACCCACACGCTCAAGGCCGACGCAACGCGGCCCGCCGAGCCGCAGCCGCGGCGGCGG
>BBFD01000724.1 GCA_001313065.1 Silvimonas sp. JCM 19000 | reverse complement strand
AACCGGCCTGCAACAACGCCGCCGCCACCGAACCACCCTGTTGCCCCGTTGCCCCGAAAACCAGAATCGGCTGCTTGTTTTCCGTCATGTCACACCCCTGCGCTGATTAAGGGTTACGAATATATACTCACGAAAAAACCGGCCGGAAGACGGCACATTTCTTAGCCTCAGGCACAAGGATGATACGTATGCAGAAGATGATTAACGGGCGGCCGTACACCGAAACCGAGGACGGCCCGCGCTTTAAACCGTGCGCGCCAACGGCGTGCTGGCGCGGCTGGGCGATAAGTGGACCATCCTGGTGTTGTCGCATCTGGCCATTGCGCCCGGTTACCGGCTGCGCTTTTCCGAGCTCAAACATGGCATCGAGGGCATTACCCAACGCATGCTGACGCTGACGGTGCGCAATCTGGAACGCGATGGCTTGTTGCTGCGCCACTACTACCCGGAAGTACCGCCGCGTGTGGAGTACGAGCTGACCGAGATGGGCGCGAGCATGCTGCCGGCGCTGGAAGGGTTTACTTCATGGATCCGCGATAACTGGCCGCGCATAGAACAATGCCGTCGTAACTACGATGCCGAACAGTGATCGCATAGGGTGGGTCAAGACCCACCATTCAAAGCCGCCGAGAAGTATGCGATGGCAAATCTCTCAGCGGCTTTGGATGGTGGGTCTTGACCCACCCTATGGGTTCAGCGCTGGTAAATACGTTG
>BBFD01000723.1 GCA_001313065.1 Silvimonas sp. JCM 19000 | reverse complement strand
GGTGCGCGGTGTGTCGGCCATCCGCTCCGAATCGCACGGCGTGGCGATCATCGCCAATGCCAGATCGCCGCTGACCAACGCGGCCAGCCTCAAAGGCAAACGCATCGCCACCACGCGCGGCTCTATCGGCCATTACCTGGCGCTGGCGGCTTTGCAAAAAGCCGGACTCAAGCCCACCGATGTGACGTTTGTCTATCTTGGCCCCAGTGATGCCAAGGCGGCGCTGGCGTCCGGAGACGTCGATGCGTGGGCCGTGTGGGACCGTATGTGGCCATTGCCCAGGTCAACGACAAAGCCAAAGTGGTGGTGGATGGCACCGGTTTGTTGTCCGGCCTGAGCTTTGAAGCCGCCACGGAAGACGCCATCCGCAACAAGCGTGCGGCGCTGAGCGATTTTCTCAAACGCCAGGCCGCCAGCGTGCAATGGGCGACGGCGCATCCGCAGGAATACGCTGAAATCCAGGCCCGAATCACCGGCTTGTCGGTGGCCGTACACAAGTTTGCGGCAGAACGCGCGCGTACCGAGCCCATCGCCATCGACCAGAAAGTGGTGGCCGAACAACAAAAAGACGGCCGATGGCTGGCTGGCCGCAGGCGTGATCCCGGCCCGCATCAATGCCAGCCAGGGCCTGGACTCCTCGTTTAATGTGACGGCAGCGCGCTGAGATGAGTGACGGCCTGAATCTGGATGCGGATGTACTGGTGCTGGGCGGCGGC
>BBFD01000722.1 GCA_001313065.1 Silvimonas sp. JCM 19000 | reverse complement strand
CGCTGCGCCGGCATCGCCCTTGACCGATCTGGCGAGCGGTAATCCCGCGGCGGCGTGGCTGCCTGATCTGGCCACGGTACTGGCCCAGCAAACCCGCCCACCGCATTTGTACGGCGAAACCACCTTGCATGCCGGTCTGGCTGAGCAGGCGCGGGCCTGGCTGGCGCCGGATTGCCCGGCGGTGACGCATCTGCAGGTCACCCATGGCGCGGTCGATGCCATTGAGCGCTTGCTCGAAGCGCATCTGGTCGCGGGCGATACGGTGGCGGTCGAAGACCCGTGTTTTATCACCAGCATCAACACCTTGTGTGTGGCGGGTTTGCAGGCGCTGGGGGTGGCGGTGGATCAGGAGGGCATGCGCGCGGACGCGCTTGAAGCGGCCCTTGCGGCGGGCGCCCGCGCCGTCATCATCACGCCCCGCGCCCACAATCCCACCGGCTACAGCATCAGCCGGCAACGTGCGCTGGCTTTGCGTCAGGTGTTGGCGCGCTATCCGCATGTGCTGGTGATTCTGGATGACCACTTTGCCTTGCTGGCGCGTACGCCGTATTACTCGGTGCTGCCTGCGGCCACCCTGCATTGGGCCTTGGTGCGCTCCCTGTCGAAGGCGCTGGGCCCGGATTTGCGCCTGGCCGTGCTGGCGTGCGATGCGCAAACTGCCGCGCGCTTGCAAACCCGGTTGGCGCCGGGCACGCAGTGGGTCAGCCATCTGTTGCAAGGGGTGGCGCAT
>BBFD01000721.1 GCA_001313065.1 Silvimonas sp. JCM 19000 | reverse complement strand
ATGGCCGCCCGCGGGCTGTCGAACCGCGTGGCGCTGCCCGCCCAGATCAGCTCCCCGGCATCAGCCTGGCTGGCCCCGGCAATAATCTTGACCAACGTGGATTTGCCCGCGCCGTTAGCGCCCATCAAAGCAACAACTTCGCCCGCGCTGACGCTCAGATCAACCCCATCCAGCGCGACAGTCGCGCGAAACGTTTGCGGATCTGACGCAGTTGCAACAAGGGCGGCAATGCGGGAGGCAGGGTCATGCGGGTGGGCCGGAAATCGATCAGCGCACAGCCTAACCTGGTGGGCCATATTCCCGATAGGAATTAAATCTAATTTTTTTAATGTCTTATTTGCATAATGAACATGCGTGACATCGGCTGGGCAGGAATGCCAAGCCATGACCATGCAGCGCTGACTCATAGGGTGGGTCTAGACCCACCACCAAAGTGGCACGCAAAAACGACCATGCAAAGTGCCCTCTTGTGCTGGCTCACAAAGGTGTGAACCAGGGTGCGGGCGTTAGTGGATAGCGTTGGGTGCTCTTGCTGGTGGCTTTGAGTGGTGGGTCTTGACCCACCGTATGAGGCAGTGGTTTGCGCAAAAGTGACGCGATCAGCAGGCGCCGCAGCTATTCACGGTCACGGCTCAGCAACCACGCCCACCCGATGTTGCGCAGCAACGAGGCAACCCCGCGTGCAAAACCCCAACCATTTCCTGAGCGGGCGAAGGTAGGCGACGCGCAGCGGCT
>BBFD01000720.1 GCA_001313065.1 Silvimonas sp. JCM 19000 | reverse complement strand
CGGCGTGCATGGTGATGTCCTCGGTCATGGTGGCAGGGGGCGCGGCGGTTTAGTGCGCGGCAATCCAGGCGCGCAAGGCGGGGTCACGGATATCGAGTACCTCAAACAAGCCGAGGGCGCGCAGCGCGGGCAATGCCTCGCACAGATCGGCTTCGATTCCGGCACGCTGGCTGGCGCTGGTGCTCGGCTCCAGCCATACGCGGGCGTTGAGCAGAAACGCGCCCACCGTGCCTTTGCGGATGGTGACGCCGTCGATGACGGTCTGATTGAGGGTATCGGGCAAAAGGTGTTCCGCACGCATGAGGGGCTCCGCTGGCTTGAGACGATGCGGCCAGTTTAGGCATACTCGCGTGGGCCGCCTGCGGGATTGCGGCCATTCGATACGGTATTCCGGCCAGATTGCGGGAGAGACAGTGGCAGCGCAGCCCATCATGGAAGACTGATCATCCGGCCCGAGCTGGTGTTGTCCTCAGCCGGGCCGATGTTGGCGGCGGCCGAGCTCAGTCGCAGTTCAGTGCGGGTGACGCCGGCGCACAGCCACAGCCGTGGCCAGTTGATGGGTGCTTTGCACGGCCTGGTGTCGATCGGACTAGACCGCCAGCAATGGGTGGTCCCCGCCGTGCATGCCATCTGGATTCCACCACACTGGACGCATTCCTTGCGCTCCTTTGGCCCGTTTGCAGGCTGGAGCGTATTTATCGCCGAGCCGCATTGCGCCGCCTTGCCCAGCGAACCGCGCG
>BBFD01000719.1 GCA_001313065.1 Silvimonas sp. JCM 19000 | reverse complement strand
ACTGGCCGGCCACGCGGAAGTGATCCAGGCGCTGACGGCGCGCGGCGTGCGGGTGCAGATCGGGCATTCCCTGGGCAGTTACGAAGACGGCGTGGCCGCGCTGGCGCACGGCGTGGCCGGGTTCACCCATCTCTATAACGCGATGTCGGTACTCAACCATCGCGCCCCGGGCATGGTGGGAGCGGCGCTGGCGCATGCGCATTACAGCGAACTGATCCCCGACCTGATCCACGTACACCCCGGCGCAATGCGCACGGCGTTTCGCGCCATCCCCAGGTTGTATTGCGTTACCGACGCTCGGTGGCCACCGGCTTGCCCGACGGCGAATATCGCAAGGATGAGGGCCGGACGATTACCAAATGCATGGGTGGCGTGCGGCTGCCTGATGGCACGCTGGCGGGCAGCGCACTGACCATGGATGTGGCATTACGCAACCTCGTGGGCATCGGGCTGACGCTGGAAGACGCCAGCAACCGGGTGTCGCGCTATCCGGCGGAATACCTGGGTGTGGCGGATCGGGGGCGGCTGGGGATCGGGGCGTGGGCGGATTATGTGGTGCTGGACCGGGCGTTGATGGTGCAGCGGGTGGTGGTGGAGGGGGATGAGGTGGTCGGCTAGGTGTTGGGATGTGCGGTTGGGTGGGGTGGTGGGCTTTGCTGCATGTGCTTTTTTTTCGCTGGAGGCTTTGAGCGTTTTAGCCTGCGGGGCGTGTTTCGATGTTCGGCTTGCGCCTCGTAAACCTTT
>BBFD01000718.1 GCA_001313065.1 Silvimonas sp. JCM 19000 | reverse complement strand
CGACTTTGCACGCGGCGATGCAGGGCTGCGTGGCCTGTGGTTGAGTGGCAGCCGCACGCAAGTGGTGCCGGGCGTGGGCAGTCCGCAAGCCGACATCATGGTGATCGGCGAAGCGCCGGGGCAAGAAGAGGATCTCCGTGGCGAGCCGTTTGTGGGCGCGGCCGGCAAGCTGCTCGACAATATGCTCAAAGCGATCGGCGAGGCGCGCGGCGAGCGCGTTTATATCGCCAACGTGCTCAAATGCCGTCCTCCCGCCAACCGCAATCCGCAAGCGGACGAAGTGGCACGCTGCGCGCCCTTTCTGCAGCGCCAGGTGGCGTTGGTGCAGCCCAAGGTCATCTTTGCCGTCGGCCGCTTCGCCATCCAGATGCTGTTGAATACCGACGCGCCCGTCAGTGCGCTGCGCGGCGAAGTACATTACTACCAGGCATCCCGGTCGTAGTCAGCTACCACCCGGCCTATCTGCTGCGCAATCTGCCCGACAAAGCCAAAGCCTGGCGCGACCTGCTGCTGCTAAAAGCGACCCTGCCATAGGGTGGGTCCAGACCCACCACTCAAAGCCGATGAGAAGCTTGATGCAGTAAACCTTCTCGCTGGTTTTAAGGGCCGCAATAAACCAATCCCCGAGAAGACCAATGAGTTAGCCCTTCTCTTTGGCTTTGCCGGGTGGGTCCAGACCCACCCTATGCCTGGCGTGCGGCGTCAGCAGCGCTCATCCGATCCTGCCATAGGGTGGGCCCAGA
>BBFD01000717.1 GCA_001313065.1 Silvimonas sp. JCM 19000 | reverse complement strand
CCGGCGCCACGGCGACATCGAGGGTGGGATTGCGGGGCGCATCGGCGTGGCCTGCAGCAGCCACAGCCGTGTGTTCCTGCTGTTGCCAGGCAATCAGGGGCGTGTTGCTGACGATGGCGGGCGGCGCGTAATGCAGCACGGGTCGCGCATCTGATCGTCGTCTTTGCGACGTTCGCGGCGGAAGAAATGCTGCTCCGTGCCTCATCCGTGATGGTTTTATGGCCGACGGTGGCGTTGTTGTACACGCTGCCCAGGCTGCCGCTCAGCGTGTTGCCGGCCAGCAGCCGGCTTTGATTGTTCTGCAGGCTGGCACTGTCCAGCCTGATATTGCCGCCTGCACTGATCACGGCGGGGTCACTGCTGCTGATGCGGTCTACGGTAACGGTGCGCGTAAACAGGTACTGGATGAAGTCGTCGTAATTGCCGGTGCTGTTATAGATGCAGGGGTCGCCGCAGTTGACCGGATGAATGATGTCGACCTGGTCGTGTTTCTTGATCACTTCGCTGACGTCGTAGCGGCGCGGGTCCACCCTGATCTTGTATTCCTCATGCGCCGATACGTCGATCACCTCGGACGTGAGCTGCAGGTGCAGGTTGTCGTTGACGATGCTGCGTGCTGACAGATCCAGATCCCCCATGGCCTGGATCTGCGCGCTGCCGTTGTAGATCGAGTCCGCCTGCCCGGTGGCCCGCCCCTCGGCGTCCAGCGCCGCGCCGATCCGCATGTTGCCGTCGGCAAAGATCAGGG
>BBFD01000716.1 GCA_001313065.1 Silvimonas sp. JCM 19000 | reverse complement strand
CCTCGCACGCGGCCTCGGTGGCGTGTTGCGGTTGCAGGCGGCGTTGCACGCTGGTGGACCATTCCGACATCGGCGTGAAGTTGTAGGTCACTACTTCAATGCCGCATTGCGCCAGATGCGTCAGCGTGGTGATGAACTGGTCGATCAGGCCCTGGCGGCTATAGCGGCCCAGCTTGATGTCTTCGTGCACCGGCAGGTTTTCGATCACATGCAAGGACAAGCCATGGCTGCCCGCCCGTGCTTGCAGATCGAGGATGTCGGCGGTAGGCCATACCTGGCCCACCGCAATATGCGACAAACTGGCCGCAATGCCTTGTACGCCGGGAATCTGGCTGATCTGGCTGAGCGAGACCGGATCGGCCTGGCCCTGCCACGGAAACGTCATCTTCATTACGCGACTCCTTGGGGCTTGCGGCGTGGCGCCGCGTACAAGGCAAATTAAGATTGATCTGATTGCCTTCACTATTACCCCGGAGACCGCCGCAGAGATTGCGCTGGATCAAACGCCGCCAAAGTTGCGCGACGCGGGCGACAGCCGTGTTCCACCTCCGGCACCCGTGCAAAAAAAATGGCCGCATCCTTGATCCGGATGCGGCCACAATCGCTCTCTCTCTTCTGACGGCTGCGCCTTAACGCATCCGTTGCACTGCCCCCTGGTCGATGCTGCTGTCAGTCCAGTGCCGCAGCGCCTGCAGCCAGCGGCGCACGTCCGTCGTAGCGGCGTGGTGGCGGCTCGACATAACGGCCGCTGCGCA
>BBFD01000715.1 GCA_001313065.1 Silvimonas sp. JCM 19000 | reverse complement strand
GGCCAGGCTGGCCAGGCCAATCACGATGGGGCCAGCCAGCAACTTGGTCGCCAGCGCCAGGCTCATTACTGGCCTCGCATAAACAGTTTGTCCAGATCGTGCATGCCGAGGCGGAACCAGGTGGGCCGGCCGTGATTGCATTGGCCCGAGCGCTCGGTGGCTTCCATTTCGCGCAGCAGGGCGTTCATTTCCGGAATGGTCAGCGCACGGTTGGCGCGCACGGCGCCGTGGCAAGCCATGGTCGCCAGCAACTCGTTCTGGCGCCCGGTCAGCATCTGGCTGGCGCCAACTTCGCGCACGTCCTTGATCACCGAGCGTGCCAGTTCCACCGCATCGGCGTCTTTCAACAACATCGGAATGCCGCGGATCGCAATCTGGGTGGGTGAGGCCACCGATAAATCAAAGCCGATTTTGCTGAATGCATCGGCGTTGTCTTCGACGGTGGCCACCTCAAAGCGATCCGCACTGAACAGATGCGGGATCAGCAAGGGCTGCATGGGCATTTGTTCAAGATCAAGCGCGTTCTTGAGCTTCTCGTAAACCACGCGTTCGTGTGCCGCATGCATATCGACCACCACCATGCCTTCGGCCGCCTGCGCCAGGATGTACACGCCGTGCAATTGCGCTAGCGCAAAGCCCAGTGGCGGAATGCCGTCTTCGCTGTCTGCCGGCATGACGCGGGGTGGCGTATAAGCGGGGCGAGTGGATGGGGTGGGCGCAAACCCGTTTGCGGTAAACATGGGGGCGGGCGCGCTGCTGGCTGC
>BBFD01000714.1 GCA_001313065.1 Silvimonas sp. JCM 19000 | reverse complement strand
TGCTGATCGGTGAACGTCCGGGCCTGAGCTCGCCCGATAGCATGGGCCTGTACATCAGCTGGATGCCGCGTGTGGGCATGAGCGATGCCGAGCGCAACTGTATTTCCAATGTCCGTCCCGGCGGTATGCGCTACGACGAAGCCGCGTTCCGCCTTGATATCTGCTCAACGAATCACTGCAACGCCAGCTCACCGGCGTGCAGCTCAAGGACGAAAGCGCCAGCGCGCCGCTGCTGGAAAACACCGGCGCCGTCCCCGCGCTCAGCCTGTCATTTCTGACTCCCTGAACGCTGGCGGCCGGGCTGGCGGATGTTGCGATGGCCGGATCAGGCGGCTGCCGCATTGCCTGCACGCGCGCAAATGAGAAGATTCGGCAATTGGGAATCATTATCAATTGCAAACTTCATCTTCTCCATCCCCCGCCCGCGTCTTGTTGATCGAAGACGACAGCGCCCTGCGCGACCATCTGCAGCAGCATCTGCAACGGCGCGGCTTTGCCGTGCGTACCGCCGCGCGGGGCGATGACGGCCTGGCGCTGGCCTTGCAGATTCCGCTCGATCTGGTGTTGCTCGACATCATGCTGCCCGGTGCCAACGGCTTGGCGGTGCTGCAACAACTGCGCGGCCAGCGCGGCACGCCGGTGATGTTGATGTCGGCGCTGGGGCAGAGCAGGATCGCATTAGCGGCTTTAGCCAGGGCGCCGACGATTATCTACCCAAGCCCTTCAGCCTGGCCGAACTGGACGCGCGGATCGATGCCTTGTTG
>BBFD01000713.1 GCA_001313065.1 Silvimonas sp. JCM 19000 | reverse complement strand
CCACCCCCACCAGCGCCGTTACGCCGACACCGACCCCGGCACCAAGCAGCACGCCCACCGCAACGCCTACCCCCGCACCGAGTGGCGACAGCACCAGCTTTGCGGCTATCGATACCAGCAACCGCAGCGAAGTCATTGCCCGTTATCAAGACAGCCTGGTGCCGCTCAAAGCCACCGCCTTCAGCTGGACCGGCAGCGTCAGCAGCTGCGCGCCCGGCGACACCCCGCTCAGCTACAAGAATGCCGAAGTACGTTTGCTGAATTACTACCGCGCCATGGCAGGCTTGCCTGGCAATGTCACCCTGTCGCTGGAGGAATCCACTCAGGCGCAAGCCGCCGCCTGATGATGGATGCCAACAGCCAGCTCAGCCATTCCCCGCCCACCACCTGGACCTGCTACAGCAGCGTCGGCGCAACGGCGGCCGGCAAATCCAACCTGGCCATGAGCAGCGGCATATTGAATAGCGGCATAGGCGGCATCGGTCTGTATGTGAGCGATGGCGGCGTGACCTCCTTGGGCCATCGGCGCTGGGTGTTGTATTCGCGCCTGTCCGCTGTGGGCACCGGTGACACGCCGCGTGCCAACGCTCTTTATGTGATTGGCAATGTCGGCGCGGTGTACACGCCAGCCAACGGCATCGCGTGGCCGCCTGCCGGTTATGTGCCACGGCCAGTCTCCGCGCCAGCGCAGCAATGGTCGTTCTCGTATCCGGGCGCGGATTTTTTTTCTTCCGCCGCGGTCACGCTCACCGACGACGCGGGCAACG
>BBFD01000712.1 GCA_001313065.1 Silvimonas sp. JCM 19000 | reverse complement strand
GTGGGCGAGTTGGTGTCCGTGCGCGCGCACGGTGGCGAAAAACTGGTTATACGGCGCGGTGCGCTGGTTGCAGCAGAGCGAAGACGGCGGTCTGGAAATGGGCGTGCAGATTCTGGCGCCGCGCGCCGAGTTGGTGTTGCTGCATCCGGCCGATGACTTGCCGGGCATGGCCCCGGTCGCTGCCTTGTTGCTGCCCGAGCTGATCATGCTGCGCCAACCGGCGCAGATTGTGGCGCCACGCGGCACCTGGAGCCAGGGCCGCACGCTGCATACCACGCTGGCCGAAGGCAGAACCGCGCTGACCATCAGCCGTCTGGTCGAACGCCAGGCCGGTTTTGAGCTGTTTGAATTCCGCCTCGATGCACGTCCGGCGGCGTCGGCGTCGCCGGTGCCGCAGCCGGATTGAGTTTGCCGGCGGCAGTTCCGTTGCCCCGATCGGCGGCGATTGTATCGGCGCCGTAGCCGCTCCATATTTAGAGCGATGCGCCCGCCACCCCGTTGCGGCATGGTCGGGCCAGTGGCGCAAGCCACGTCTGGTTAACCCCCGCAGTTTATTGATCTCGCCGCGCCCAGCCACCAGCCCCGGCGCGCAAGGAGCATTGGGCATGGATCTGGTTCGCTTGGTAGTAGCCACGCAAGACTATGCGGTGCCGCTGTTGTTTGGCGTATCGCTGCTGTCGCGTGCCGGCGCGCCGCTGCCTGCTGCGCCTTTGCTGGTCTTGATGGGCGGGCTGGTTGCAGGCACCAGTGGCCGGCACTGGCGCTG
>BBFD01000711.1 GCA_001313065.1 Silvimonas sp. JCM 19000 | reverse complement strand
TCGCTCTGGGCGCGGCCACGCGTAATGCGTCGGGTTTCGCCGGCCAGTGGGGTGACCAGCAGTTCATTCGGATTCTGCTGGTCGAATGCCAGCCCGGCTTTGGTGCCATACACGCGTAATTTCAGCGCATTTTCTTCACCCGCCGCCACCTGGCTGGCCCACAACATGCCGCGCGCGCCATTGCCATAACGCAGCATCGCCTGCACGTGGTCATCCAGCGGCCGCCCCGGCACAAAGGTATGCAATTCGGCGGCGATGCTGCTCGGTTGCATGCCACTGACGTAGCTGGCGAGGTGATAGGCATGCGTGCCGATATCGCCCAGGCAGCCAGCCGGGCCCGCGCGTTGTGGATCGGCGCGCCAGCCTGCTTGTTTATTGCCGGCCAGTTCCAGCGGTTCGGATAACCAGTCCTGCGCATATTCCACCTGGATTACGCGGACGTCGCCCAATCCGCCACTGGTTACCATCTCGCGCGCATGCCGCACCATGGGGTAGCCGGAATAGGTATGCGTCAAGGCAAACACCTTGTTATGCAAGCGTGCCAGGCGCTGCAATTCCAGCCCTTCCTGCAGCGAAATGGCCAGCGGCTTGTCGCAGATGACGTGGATGCCTGCTTCCAGAAATGCGGTGGCCACCGGCGCGTGCAAATGGTTGGGGGTGACGATGGCGACCACATCGATACCATCTTCGCGCTCGGCCTCTGCCTGCGCCATGCTGCGATAGTCGGCATAACTGCGCAGCGGATCGATGCGGGCGGCGGCGGCACTGGCG
>BBFD01000710.1 GCA_001313065.1 Silvimonas sp. JCM 19000 | reverse complement strand
GCGCATCCGGCCTTGCCGCCCGACCCGCATGCGCGGCAAGCCAGCCTGTATCCGCCGTTCAGCTACGACAGCTACAAATGGGGCATGACGCTGGATCTGAACGCGTGTATCGGCTGTGGCGTCTGCACCATCGCTTGCCAGGCCGAAAACAATATCCCCGTCGTCGGCCCCGGCGAAGTGGCCAAAGGCCGCGCCATGCACTGGATACGCGTGGATGTGTATGAAGGCGGGCCGTATCCGCTGCCGACGCGGTTTCAGCCGGTGACCTGTATGCATTGTGAGAATGCGCCGTGCGAAGAAGTCTGCCCTGTCGGCGCCACCGTGCACGATAGCGAGGGCCTGAATGTGCAGGTGTACAACCGTTGCATCGGCACGCGGTATTGCTCCAACAATTGCCCGTACAAAGTGCGGCGCTTTAACTGGCTGCAATACGCCAATGTGGCGCAAGAACCGCTAAAGGCGCAGCGCAATCCGGAAGTCACCGTGCGCCGCCGCGGCGTGATGGAAAAGTGTTCATATTGTTTGCAGCGCATTACGCGCGCACGGCTGAATGCGAGAAAGACCAGCGCCGCATTCGGGACGGCGAAATGGTCACCGCCTGCCAGGCCGCCTGCCCGGCGCAAGCCATCCACTTTGGCGATCTGAACGATGCGGGCAGCGATATTCGCCATATCAAAGCGTCGCCCTTGCATTACACGCTGCTGGAAGAACTCAACACTCAACCGCGCACCACCTATCTGGCGCGGCTGACCAACCCCAACCCCGCGTGGCCGGAGGCG
>BBFD01000709.1 GCA_001313065.1 Silvimonas sp. JCM 19000 | reverse complement strand
GACCGCCAGCGGATCGGCTGCCTGCCAGAACGCCGCCACCCACGGCCGACGCTGTTGCGCCGTGGTATGCGCGCAGCGTGCCGGCGACAGATAGGTAAATTCCTCGACAGGCCAGACCTCCACCGACACCGCCGCAAAAACGCGCCACGGTCGGCGCGGCCGTCTGCCGCACGCGCAGAAAAGGCGAACACACGATCAAGTCCGGCGCATCGGCAAAGGCATCGCCGATGGCCTGCGCCTGTTCATGGCCGCGAGCGGTGAGCGGGATCGAGGCCGGATCAGCTGTTGCCGCGCCGGCATTGGCAGCGCTCTCGGCGTGGCGGATCAAGCGGACGGATAGCATGGGGAAATGGGTGTTGTTCTGAAAGGGTTATAGCTACCGCCACACGATGGCGACCCTGATGCTCGAAGGCGGGGCCGACATCCGCTTCATCCAGGTCATGCATGGGCCATGCCAAACTCTCCACCACGCAGATATACACCCAGGCCAGCATCCGCAAGTTGAAGGACATCCACACCGCCACCCATCCCGGGCGGCCCATCGTCGCGGGCGAGCAGCAGGCAGAACGCGCTGGCAGCGACAGCGAGCGCCCCGCCTTGCTGGCCTTGCTCGATGAAGAAGCCCAGGAAGAAGAGGACGACACGCCATGACACCGACCAAGCGCCCCAAGCGCACAATCACGTTACGCCTGCCCGACGAATTCCTGGACGTGTGCGAGGAAGACGGCATAGCCCCGGAAACCGTGCTGCGCGGCTTCGTCGCCAACCTGGCCGGCATCACC
>BBFD01000708.1 GCA_001313065.1 Silvimonas sp. JCM 19000 | reverse complement strand
GTTGTACGCGCCCGAAGCATTCCGCACCCAGCAGCGCGCGGTCACCACAGACGATTACGCCCGCGCCGCCGAGCAACATCCGCAAGTCCAACGCGCCGCCGCCCGCCTGCGCTGGACGGGCAGCTGGTACACGGTGTTTATCAGCGTCGACCGCGTGGGCGGTGTGGCCCTGGATGAGACGTTTCGGACCGATCTGCTGGCGTTTCTGGAAGGGTTTCGCCTGGCGGGCTATGACCTTGATCTGCGTGATCCGGTCTACGTGCCGCTGGATATTTCGCTGCAGATTTGCGTGTTGCCGGGCTACTTTGCCGCCTCGGTCAAAGCCACCATCCTCAAGCGCCTGGGCACCGGCTGGATGATCGCAATCAGCCCGGCTTTTTTTGATCCGGATCGCTTCAGCTTTGGCCAGGCGCTGGCTTTGTCCGCCTTGTTGGCCAGCGTGCAGGCGGTGACCGGGGTGGCGTCGATCAGCGTGCTCAAGTTCCAGCGCTGGGGCAAGGTGGCGGCGGGCGAGATTGCGGCGGGGCAGATTCTGGTGGAGCCGCTGGAAGTCTTGCGGCTGGATAACGACCCCAACTTTCCCGAAAACGGTCGGCTGACGCTGGATATGCGAGGTGGCTGTGAGCGATACCGATTGTGGTTGCTGCAGTGGCGTGAAGGCGCTGACGCCCGTTGATGAGCTCAACCCACCGGGCCAGACCGCGCTGCTGTATCGCGTGGGCACCCAGGGGCGCTTTCTGGCCAGCCAGCGCGCCCAACTCAGCGGCCCGGCGGCCTTGCAAGGCTTG
>BBFD01000707.1 GCA_001313065.1 Silvimonas sp. JCM 19000 | reverse complement strand
CTCAGCACATTGCCAGTGGCTCGATGCCCGGCGTGGCTTGGCGCTGCCGCCCGGCTTCGGTGGCGTCGCCGTGGTCGGGCTGGGCCACGGGCGCATCGTTCTGCCCGGCAATAACCAGGGTCAGCGTGGCTGTGTTGCTGCCGCCGTGGCCGTCCGCGACGGTATAGACAAATTGCTCACTGAGTGTGTCGGCGCTGGTACGCAGCGCGTTCACTTGTGCATTGGCGTTATCCACCACATAGCTGTAGCTGCCGTCGGCGTTCAAGGTCAGGCTGCCAAATTGCCCGAGTAGCGCCGCGCCCACGCTGCCTGCCACGCCGCCGCTGGTGCGGATGGCGCTGACGCTCAGGCTGTCGCCATCGGGGTCAGCGTCATTGCTTAACACATTGCCGCTGGGGTTGATGCCCGCACTAACGCCCGCTTCTTGCGCCTGGGCGGTATCGGCCACCGGCAGCGGTTGGTCGTTAACACCATGCACGGTCACCACCAGTTGCGCGGTGTCGGTCAGGCCGGTGCTATCGCTGATGCGATAAGTAAAGCGGTCGCTGAGCGTACCGCTGGCGTTCAGCGCCCGTACCGCCGCATTGGTGCTGTCGACGTCATAGCTGTAACTGCCATCGGCGCCGAGCCGCAACGTGCCGTATTGCCCCACCAGCACCAATGCATTACTGGCCGCGCTGCTGCCAGCCGTCACGTTGCCAAACGCGCCGCCCGCGCTTTCGCTGCCGGTACGCGCCCCGGTTACCGTCAAGGCACCGGCAGCCTGGTCGAGCGCGTCCACATCGGTGTCAATGCC
>BBFD01000706.1 GCA_001313065.1 Silvimonas sp. JCM 19000 | reverse complement strand
CCACCCGACGCCATCCACCAGTTGCGCACCGGCATGGGTGGCCACGCAGGCATACGCCACCGCAGGCACCAAGGTCAGCTACAGCGCGCACAACTACCAGAACAAGTGGTGGACGCAAAACGATAACCCCTCGGCCAGCGGCCAATGGGGCGTCTGGCAAGATCTCGGTAGCTGCAAATAAGCCATCGGGTGGGTCTAGACCCACCCGATGTGATCGCGCGACAGAAATAGGGTGGGTCGTGACCCACCGCTCAAAGCCGCGAAGAAGAACTTTGAAACCGCGTTGTTCTTCTCGTTGGCTTTGCCTGGTGGGTCTAGACCCACCCTATGTGATTCAGCGACTAGATATAGGGTGGGTCATGACCCACCGTTCAAAGCCGCGAAGAAGAACCTTGCAAGCCGCTTTATTCTTCTCGTTGGCTTTGCCTGGTGGGTCTAGACCCACCCTATGCGACGGGCGTCGGGTTTACCCGGGTTGGTCCGGGTAGCCGTGGGCGGTGAGGATGTAATCGAATTGCGCAGCATCCATCTGCTGCGCCACCCACGGCTGCAGCGCCTGAATGCGGCGGGCGTCCAGCATATAAGACAGCTTCATCTCGGGGTCGGGCCGGTCTTGCTCATGCGCGAACAAGCCAAACAGAAACGGCAGCGACAGCGTATCGGCCACCGGCAGATAGCCGACAAATGCGCCGTCCATGTCTTTTTTTCCCACACTTCAATCACCCGCACGATCTTCATGCTGCGGCCCTCACGCCAGCGCGGCCGGGGTGGGCGGATTGCCGTTGATGATGCGCGCCGAGCCGG
>BBFD01000705.1 GCA_001313065.1 Silvimonas sp. JCM 19000 | reverse complement strand
ATCAAACCGGTGTATGTGGTCGCACCGAAGTGCCGGTGCCGGGCGGTGCCGACCATGCCTTGCAAACGGTTGAAGTCACCAGCCTTGAGGCCGCTCGCAATACCTTGCACGTGCATCGTGAAGCGTTTGAACAGGCGGGTCTGGCTGCGGTCTGGCCGCGCGTGGTGGCGCTGGTGGTGCAGCCGGGCGTCGAGTTCGACCACACCCGCGTGATCGACTATCGCCCGGACCAGGCCACCGGCTTGATCCGGCTACTGATGCAAGAGCCCGGCATCATGTTTGAAGCGCACTCCACCGATTACCAACGGCCAGAAGCGTTTGCCGCTCTGGTGCGCGACGGTTTTGCCATCCTCAAGGTGGGCCCGGCGCTGACTTTCGCCATGCGGGAAGCCTTGTACGGCCTGTCGGCGATTGAGCGCGAACTGGTCGAGGCGGCAGACCAGGCGCGTTTGCCCGAGGTGCTCGACGCCACCATGCGCCAGGAACCGCAATACTGGGAACGCTATTACCACGCGATGAACAGCAAAAAAAACATGCTGCGCCGGTTTAGCTATAGCGACCGCATCCGTTATTACTGGGCGCATCCGGATGTACGCGCGGCCGCGGAAAAAACTGATCGCCAATCTGGATCGCACGGGCATTCCGGAAAACCTGCTCAGCCAGCATCTGCCCGAGCAATACCAGGCAGTGCGCGATGGTCGTCTGCCCAATACGGCCAAGGCGATTACCTTGAACGCCGTGCGCAAGGTGCTGCGCGCCTACGCCGAGGCGTGCGCGCCGCGCGAAGTGGAACCGCAGGCGGCCTGAGCATCAG
>BBFD01000704.1 GCA_001313065.1 Silvimonas sp. JCM 19000 | reverse complement strand
GGCGACGGTGCTGATCCACAGTTGCAGCAGGGTGGCGCATTGCGCGCGATGTCATCGTGGCGGCGTAACACTGCATCGCCGGCCAGATCAGCGCGGGCCCGTTGCTGCGTCAGCATGGCTTGCAGCTGGCGTTGCTCGCCGGCTTGCACCATCAAGCTGGTCAGGTCGTGATCGATGCCATCGAGTTCGGCATAGGCGGCCAGGCGTTCTTCGGCCTTTTGCGGCAGGCTCACTTGCAGATTGCGGATATCGCGCAACAGGTTCTGCAGCGCCTCGGTATCGGTGCGCAGCAAGTCGGGCGAATCGATGCCGGCCATGCTCGGCGCCACTGCGGCCACCTGGGCGACTTTCTCGCTCAGCTTGAGCACGCGGGCGATTTCGGGCACCACGTTGGCTTCGTATTCATCCAGCGCCCGTTGGTTGGCGCGCATGCCGGTAATGCCCACCAGCGCCACGGCCAGGGTAATGCCAAACAGCAGCAAGAACGCCGTGATCAGCCGGGTGCGGATGCTGGTGGCGCCAATCAGCCCGAGCAGCGGGCGCAAAAAACCGGCGGCGCATGGCGCTACAGCCGTACCACCGGCGAGGCAAACAGATAACCCGCCCCACGCTCGGTGCGGATCAGCGCGGGCTGGCGCGGATTGGTCTCGATCTTGCGCCGCAGCCGCAGGATCAAGACATCGATAGTGCGATCGTAAACGTCGATATCGAGGCCGCGCGTGTGTTCCAGCAACTGGTCACGCGACCACACCCGCAGCGGTTGTTGCGCCATCGCCGCCAGCAGCGCGTACTCGCCGCGCGTGAGCAAGCATTCTT
>BBFD01000703.1 GCA_001313065.1 Silvimonas sp. JCM 19000 | reverse complement strand
CGTGCGAGCGCGGCGGCGCAGAGGCCAACCCGCCAGGGGTATCGCGCCGAGCAGCGCTCGCAAAGTCGTCCTGGTCACAAAAAAAACGGGCAGCAACGACGTCGGATCGTCGTCGGGAACGAAAGCCACCGTCGCCGATGCGCCGGGCTGGTTCGCCGTATCGCTTTGCGTCGCCATGATGACCTTCCAGGCGTTGTCGATAGCGACAGCATAAAACATTCGCGCCGTGGCCGCCGACGCCAGCCGTTCCGGTTTGTTCATAAACTGTTCCGGCGTGCTCCGGTTCTGTTCCGCTTTGTTCCGGTCTTGTTGACATTCCGTTGCGCTTTGTTGCGCCCGGCGGCCATTGCTCCCTATTTGCTTTCCGCCCGTTGCCGAATCGCTTCCTTCCTGCTTCCTGTTTGCTCACTCGGCCGCCGAGCTGAGCGATTGCACGTCTCTTTGGCGTCAAACCGGGTCGATTTACCAAGCAACCGCTATCAGCCTTCCTGGTGGAACATAAAGTGGCGCTTACGCGGGGAGTGAAATTGGCTTGTAATCCGCATGGCGGCTGGGCTGGGCCGGGACTGTCTTATGCCGACCCTGCTGCGAAGAGCCATGTCTTACGCCAGGACGCAAAAAACAACGGCAAAGCCGCGCCCCTGCTGGACGAGCGCGGTTAGACAGGAAGAAGGGAGAGGATGAAGCCGGTGCGGCCGTCGTGAAGGACAGAGAGGCCGTCGCCGTTGGCGAGGGAGGTAAGCCAGGTCGAAAGCGCGAAATGCGCGCATGGCGTCAGTATCGAGCGCGGCCGGCCGCTGCACGATCCACCAGCGC
>BBFD01000702.1 GCA_001313065.1 Silvimonas sp. JCM 19000 | reverse complement strand
CTACGCGCAAGCGCATGGCCGGCCAGCGACCGTGTACACCAGGCGAGTGCGGCTGATGCCTAGACCCTCCGCCGAGCCACCGCGCAACCGATCGCGAGCAGCAGCCAGCACTTGAGCGCGCCGCTCATTGCACCTTGACCAACACAAAAGCACGCGTGCGCACCCGACCCGGCCGCGGCGTCTGTCCCGGCAGCGCTTGCAGCGTGGCGGTAAAGCTACGGCGATAGCGCCGAATACCCGAATCAGCATAGACCGGCGCGCCTTGCTCCAGCGCCGGATACCATCCCGCGCCGCCCACCGCCGCGCTGCTTAATAAAGTGAGGGGGTGACCCAGCGCGTCCTCCAGCCGGATGCCGACGCCGGTGGCGATATCCGGATCGCTGCCATAGCCATCCGATAGCAAAAAACGCGTGCTATCAACGCCGGGCACGCTCAAGGTCACCGCAGGCAAAAAGCCGAGCGCGGTTTCGCCCGCGCCCACGCCGCTGACCATTTCTGCGGTGTCTTTGGACGCCAGCACGCCGCTGCGGCAGTCCAGTTGCACTTCGAGCGTAACGCTGCGGCTTGCGCCTTGCGCCAGCGCAGCCAGGCCGAGGCTGCTGAACAGCAGAGGCTGCCCTTGCGTGCTGACCGAACAGGTGGCGGAGCGCCGCAGGCTGACCTGACCATACATATTGACGGCGCCAGGCCATGACTGATACCAACCCGAGCGATTGCTGCCCGAGTCATCGCCCACCTGCAAACCCGGACTGATGCCACCGCCCTGAAACGCCAGAAACCCGGCAGGTGCGGCCACCGGCCACGGCCCGGTCGCGCGACGCC
>BBFD01000701.1 GCA_001313065.1 Silvimonas sp. JCM 19000 | reverse complement strand
GCGCGCTGGCCGACGTCAAAGCCGATGCCGTCACGCTGGCGGGCTGGCTGGACCAGCCGCACGCGGTGCATCTGACTGGCTGTGTTCGTTCTTGCGCCGCCGCACATTGCGCGCCGTGGACGCTACTGGCCGTGGCGGACGGTCATTACGACCTCTATCAATACAACGGAGCTGCCGGTTTTGGCGCGCCGTATGCAACAACCATAACGTTAGCCCAGGCCGCGCAAATGCTGAATGCGCAGCCCACCCAACCCGGATTGATTTAATGCTCGATTACCTTCGCGACGGCCAGGAAATCTATCGCCGCTCGTTTGCCACCATCCGCGCCGAAGCGGACCTTGGCGCCATCCCGCCCGATCTGGAAAAAAAACTGGCCGTACGCGTGATCCACGCCTGCGGCATGACCGACGTGGTGCAAGACCTGGCGTTTTCTGCAGGCGCCGGTACCGCGGGCCGCGCGGCTTTGCGCGCGGGCGTGCCAATTTTATGCGATGCCCGCATGGTGGCCGAAGGCATTACCCGCGCGCGCTTGCCCGCGGATAACGCGGTGATCTGTACGCTGAATCAGCCGCAAGTGGCGGGCCTGGCCAGCGAGCTGGGCAATACGCGTTCCGCCGCCGCACTGGAACTATGGCGGCCCCATCTGGCGGGCAGCGTGGTGGTGATTGGCAATGCGCCCACCGCTTTGTTTTATCTGCTGGAAATGCTGGATGCCGGTGCGCCCAAACCGGCGCTGATCCTCGGTTTTCCGGTGGGCTTTATCGGCGCGGCCGAATCCAAAGCCGCGTTGCCGCCAACAGCCGTGGCGTGCCGTTTGTAGTGGTGCAGGGCC
>BBFD01000700.1 GCA_001313065.1 Silvimonas sp. JCM 19000 | reverse complement strand
TGCGCCAGGCGTTGGGGTTGGCGTCGGTGCGGTGGTGGGCGTGCTGGTGGGGGGCAACGGTATTGCTGGTGCTGCTGTCATCGCCACCGCCTCCGCCGCCACAGGCGGCAAGCGCAAGGCACAACGACAGGGTGGCGGTCAGCGTGCTGAGCGCGGGCAGGGCGGAACGGGGCATCTGTGTGTCCTCGAAGGCGGATTAGGCAGGGCAGGCCAAAGGCGCCCAGCTTTGCACCCCCGGCCCGCGCTGCGAATACAGCGCGTTACCGAAGGTGACAATCCGCAGACAAGAGGCGGCCCGCCCACCCGCTGGGCACTGGCCGAGTCGATGCTTATTCTTCGGGCGCGGCCTTTACGTCGATCACCACATCATCGGCCACCTGCACTTGCATGCCGGGCCGGATCTTGTTGGTCTTGCGCAGTTCCTGCTCGCCATTGACCTTGACGATGCCGGTGGCCACCAGCGCTTTGCCCGCGCCGCCGCTATCCACCAGGCCGCAAATCTTGAGAAGGTCGTTCAGCGCGATGAATTCGCTATCAATTTCTACTTCAAGGTGTTGCATGGTTAAAACCTGCTCAGCAAAACGCCCAGTCTAGCAGACGCTATAGCCCTTGCCTGTGGCTGCCCCGCCGCGGCGCAGGACGAACGCAGACTTTTCATGTGTCTGTCATGGTTTTGCAATATCGCGCAGTAACAATCGCTGCCGAGCCGCATCCAGGCCCCGGCGCCTATGCGCCCGGAAACCATCGGCAGCGTTGCGTTGTGCGACGCCCGCCACCGCAAACCTTGGGGAAATCAAAATGAAAAAAAACGCCGCACTCGCCGCCCTGTTCGCAGTTGCC
>BBFD01000699.1 GCA_001313065.1 Silvimonas sp. JCM 19000 | reverse complement strand
CCGCGGCTTGCTGGGCGCATCACGCACGCCAGTGCGGCCCCCGGCCACGCCCAGTTCCAGCAACACATTCAAGGTCTGGCCGCGCTCGCCAAAAAAACCGACCCAGTTGCTCGACGCCATCCGCGTTATCCACCAGACAGAAAAACTCGAAATCAGCATCGGCGATTAACTGGCCGATGATTTCCATATTGCGTTTGCCCACCAGCTGGTTGGCCATGATCACGCGCCGTACGCCATGCGCGTAGGCCACACGCGTTTGTTGCGCCGTGGCCAGCGTAATGCCCCAGGCGCCGCCGTCGAGCTGGCGCGCAAACAATTTGGGCGCCATGGTGGTCTTGCCATGCGGCGCCAGTTTGACGCCGTACTGGGTAACAAACGACTGCATCCACTGCAGGTTTTGTTGCATCACGCCGTCATATAACACGGCAGCGGGCAAGCTGATTTCCTCGTCGAGCAAGCGCCAGCCCAGGCCTTGGGTTTGTGCCGGGCTGATCGGGTCCGGCAGGGCACCCAGGCCCTTGTTGAGGTTATCGATTAATCCGCCTTGATAGTTTGTATCATTCATGGAAGCCGCCACTGGTCTGATGTTGGTCACAAGCTTTTGATAAACGCCAATCTGGTCTGATATAAAGTATCAGTCAAGCACAGCCCGGCTAAATGGTTACGCCATGCCACATGCACTGCCTCCGTTCGACATCGTCAGCCGCATCGCCCAGCGCAGTGCCGCGTTGAGTGCCACCGAACAAAAAAAATTGCCCAACTGATCCTGGCCGATCTGCCTGCCGCCAGCGCCGCCAGCATCGATGCGCCTGGCCGCCAGGCCGGGGTCAGCAAGGCCAGCGT
>BBFD01000698.1 GCA_001313065.1 Silvimonas sp. JCM 19000 | reverse complement strand
GCTGGCCGCCAACGTCAAAGCTGCGCTGGACGCCGATAGCGAACTGGCGCCGTTCAACCTGCAAGTGACCGGCAAAGATGCCGACGTTACCATCAATGGCAACGTGGATACCGGTCTGCAAATGGCCAAGGCCGGCATGGTGGCCGAAAAAAGTGAAGGGCGTGCGTTACGTCGCCAACAACATCATGCCGAAGCAATAAGCAGCCATCGCGCGGGCGCAAGCTCGCTGCGCTGATGCAAAACAGGCGTCCATGCGGGCGCCTTTTTTATTACGCCATGCAATCTTTTGCCCGCTAAACTGGTCTGCTTGTTTCACCCAAATAAAAGGCGACCTGATGCGTTTTATCGGCAATGTGCTGTGGTTTGTACTGGGCGGTTTCTGGATGGGATTGGCTGGTGGCTGGCCGGGCTGGTGGCGTTGATTACCATCGTCGGCATCCCGTGGGCGCGCGCGTGTTTTGTGATCGGTGCGTTTTCGTTCTGGCCGTTTGGCAAAGAGGCGGTCAAGCGCAATTACATTACCGGGCGGCATGATGTGGGCACTGGCGCGCTCGGCTTTATCGGCAATCTAATCTGGTTTGTATTTGCCGGCTGGTGGCTGGCGCTGGGCCACGTGGCGGCGGCGCTGGCCAATTTCATCACCATTATCGGCATCCCGTTTGGCATCCAGCATCTGAAGCTGGCGCTGATCGCCTCGCGCCGGTCGGCCAGACTGTGGTGCCGAGCAACCAGCGCTTCGGGCTGCGTTAAAGCCGTGGCATAGGGTGGGTCAAGACCCACCACTCAATGCCATATGCCACGTACGGTGAGCTTGGCATACCACTTTGGGAGGTGGGTCCAGACCCACCCTATGCATTTATGCCGTGGC
>BBFD01000697.1 GCA_001313065.1 Silvimonas sp. JCM 19000 | reverse complement strand
CGCCGGACCCGGAACTGCGCCGCGCCGCCATCGATAAGCGGCTGGCGCTGGCTTATGGCCTGGCCGAACGCGACTGGATGGCGCGCATTATCGATCTGACCTGGCGCACCTTGCCGACCTGGCGCCGTATTACGCCTTTGCCCGTGATGAGCATGGCGTTACGCAATATCGCGGCCTGCGTGGTCCGGAATATATGCGCGCCATGCGGCAACTGGCACTGGACCACGGCGTGCGTATTCTTGACCAAGCGCCGGCGCTGGAACTGCTGCTGCATGCGGATGGCGCGGTGGCGGCGCGCGCGGACATCAGCGCCAGGGCGGTTATGACTGGCAGGTGCGCGCCGGGGCGGTGGTGATGGCAACCGGCGGCTGCGCGTTTCTGTCGCCATTGCTTGGCGCGCACACCAATACCGGCGACGGCTATCTGATGGCGGCCGAAGCGGGTGCGGCGCTGTCGGGCATGGAATTCAGCGCCTGTTACACCGTGGCGCAGGCTGGCACCAGCATGACGCGCTCGATGTCGTATGCCTTTGCCACCTATTACGACGCCGCCGGGCAAGAATTGCCCATACCGCGCGGGCCGGATAACAGCAGCCATATCGCCCGCGCTGTTACAGGGGCCGGTGTTCTGCAGCCTGCACCGCATGCCCGAGCACATCCGCGCGCAACTGCCGCAGATTTCGCCAAATGTGCTGCTGCCGTTTGTGCGCCAGGGCATCGACCCTTCCGTGATCGCTTTCGCGTCGAATTGCGCGCGGAGGGCACGGTGCGCGGTATTGGTGGGCTGGATATAGTCAGCGCGGACTGCGCCACCCGTGTGCCTGGCCTGTACGCCGCTGGCGATGCGGCCACGCGCGAATTGATCGCTGGCGCG
>BBFD01000696.1 GCA_001313065.1 Silvimonas sp. JCM 19000 | reverse complement strand
TGTTTTGATACCGGGGGTGCCCGGGAGCACGTCACTTTTCTTTGCTTCGCCAAAGAAGAAGTAACCAAAAGAAAGGCGACCCCACTCGCGAATCCTTCGCTCGCCAGGGGGCCCGTAGGTCAAAAGCCGAAACGGACCGTCTTGCACTTCCATGGCTCAGCTGCCGCTCCGCGGAACTTCGGTCGGACGGAGCCCGAACTACCGGTCTCCTTCCCCTCCCTCGACAGGTAATGTCCGCTGTCGGCCTGGCGTGCTGCCTCGTTGCTGCGCAACATCGGGTGGGCGTGGTTGCGACGGGTGACAGTGAACATCCGCATCGCTTGCTTAACGCATTTATTCCGCATGGCCACCGCCGTCTGATTTGTCACCGTTGCCTCCACGAACCCCCAACGTTTCATAGGGTGGGTCAAGACCCACCACCCAAAGTGGCAAGCAAGAACAACAGCGCCGAATCACACGCATGTTTGCGTCCCTCACGGAGGCATGCAAAACGTAGGGTGCGTTACCCCATCGGGGCAACGCACATTTTGGTTATGCCACCGAGGTGATCAAGTGCGTGGAATCCGGAAGGCGGCAAGGAATGACGGGCATGGCGTAATCGGGAAATGTGCGTTGTCCCCGCCAGCGAGGACAAGACCCCTTCGGGGTTCGAGCGGTAGTGAATTGGCGACTGATTGGAGTGATTGTTCTTGCGGGTGGCTTTGGGTGGTGGGTCTAGACCCACCGTATGAGAGGTTGGCGGTTCGTGGAGGCAACGGTGACAAATCAGACGGCGGTGGCCATGCGGGATGCGAGCGAAGCACGCGGTGCGGATGTTCATTGTTACCCGTCGCATCCACGCCCACCCGATGTTGCCGTAGGCAACGAGGCAGCAA
>BBFD01000695.1 GCA_001313065.1 Silvimonas sp. JCM 19000 | reverse complement strand
TTGCGGCTACCACAAGATCGAGCTCGACCCGCCCCAGCGCCGCATCCGCCAGCCTGGCGGCGTGGCGCTGGACTTGTGCGCCATCGCCAAGGGTTACGCCGTTGATGCGCTCAGCGCCTTGTTGGCGGAACACGGCTACGGCCATCATCTGGTAGAAATCGGCGGCGAACTACGCGGCATGGGCTGAAGCAGGATCAACTGCGTGGTGGGTTGACCTGGAAGCCCCGCCGCTGGACGATGCCGGGCCCGGCCAGCATGCCTTGCCCGTACAGGATCGCGTCGGCTTGCATGGCCTGGCCGTCGCCACCTCGGGCGATTACCGCCGCTTTTTTATCGACCCGGCGCAACGCCAACGCTACGCCCACACGCTGGACCCCCGCACCGGCTATCCCGCCAGCCATGCGCTGGCTTCGGTTACGGTGCTGCATGAGCAATGCATGCTGGCCGATGCCTGGTCCACTGCACTCACCGTGCTCGGCCCGCAAGCCGGGCTGGACATGGCGCGGCGCCACCAGCTGGCAGCACGCTTTGTGTGCGCACGCCGGATGGTTTTCGCGAAACGCTAAGCGCCGCCTACACCGAAATGCTCGAATGAACGCCACCCGCTCCAGCCCCTTTGTCTTCGATTACAGTTTTGCCGTGCTGGCTTTGCTCGGCCTCACGCTGTGCTGCACCAGCCACGCGCGCGGCCTGTGTGCGCTCGGTGTGGTCATCCTGTATCTGGGCGGCACTGGCTGGATTGTTGCTCGGCACCGGCGCAAACAACAGCGCAGCGCCGTCCTCAGCCCGGCCGTCTCCGCCCTTGCCGAGACCACATTGATTGCCTGGGCCAGCCAGACCGGCTTTGCCGAACAACTGGCGCAGCAAAGCG
>BBFD01000694.1 GCA_001313065.1 Silvimonas sp. JCM 19000 | reverse complement strand
CATCGCTGTCCGCACGCAACGCCATGCGCTCGCGGCGCAGGCCGCCGATGCGGCTTTGCACCTCACGAATAAACGGCGTCTCGCTATCAAAGCCGATCAGACTATGGCTGCCTAGTTCATCCCAACGCTGCGGCGCGCCGTGGCGGGCCAGATAGTCCGGCGTGGCGTGCAAGCCGATATTAATGGTGCCGACAAACTGCGCCACCAGCGCGTCCTGCTGCGGCCGCACCCCGCGCACGGCGATATCGGCATCACGCCTTAGCAAATCTTCCAGCCGATTGTTGAGCATGATCTCCAGCACCAGCTCGGGCCACTGCGCGCGCAATTGCGCCAGCAGCGGTGGCAACACTTCAACGCCGATCATTTCGCTAACGCTGATGCGCACCGTGCCGCGTACCCCGTCGCCCAGGCGGGTGGCCGCGCGGCTGAGGGCGGCGGTGGTGGCGTCCAGCTCTTCGGCATATTGCCGCAAGGCCAGCGCCGCATCGGTCGGCACCAGACCTGAGGGCGAGCGGCTGAACAGCGCAATCTGCAACGCCGCTTCCAGCGCCTCGATATGGCGGCCCACAGTCGGCTGCGTTAACGCCAGTTGCCGCGCCGCGCCCGACAACGAGCCTTCGCGCAAAACCGCCAGAAACGTGCGGTACAGGGTCCAGTCGGGCTGGATGGGTAAGGTGGCTACGGTCATACAAATTTGTATATCGGCTATCCGCTTTTCGTCAATTTTCTTTTAGCCACGCAGCGGCCAGACTGACGACATCTCATCCCCCACAAGGACAACAAGTCATGGCCAGAACAGCATTGGTATTGGGTGCCACCGGCGGCATCGGCGGCGAAATCGCAAGGCAGTTGGTCGCCGCAGGTTGGCGCGTACGCGGC
>BBFD01000693.1 GCA_001313065.1 Silvimonas sp. JCM 19000 | reverse complement strand
CAGGCTGGCGGCGGCAAAATGCACTGCTTGCGTGCCATAGCGATTCGACAGCGCCACCCGCACGCCATGGCCGCCTATGCTCAGGCGCAGGGTCTGGCGCACGGTTTGATCCTGCAATTGCAGCGGTATACGCGTAGGCAGCGGCAATTCCGGCGCGGACCAGACCCGCTGCGGGCTGGCAGTCCAACTGGTGGTCCACGCTGCCTGCGCGGGCGCTGCGCTCCAAGCGCAAATACTGCTCAGGCTAAGGATGAGTTTGGGAAAAAAACGAGTCATGGCGCGAGTCCGCTTGGGGTTCAAGAGGCCTTAGCTTCGCCTATGCCATAAGCATGTAGTAGCAGGCTAAACTGCATATCCTTTATGCGGGAATGGAATGGGCTTATGGATCATCTACAAGCGATGCGCTGCTTTGTACGTGCGGTTGAGTTGGGCAGTTTGAGCGCGGCTGCACGCGAGCTGGGCCTGAGCCAACCCACCGCCAGCAAACAAGTGGCCGCGCTGGAAAAAACACCTGGGCGCACGCGTATTGGCGCGCAGTACCACGGCGCTGGCGTTGACCGAACCCGGCAAGCGCTTTTATCCCAAAGCGCGCGCGCTGCTGGAGGAATATGCCACCGCGCTGGCCGATGTACGCGAGCAAAGCGAAACGGCCCGTGGCCTGGTGCGGGTGAACGCTCCGGTCAGCCTGGGCGTATTGCGACTGAACCGCCTGCTGCTGGCGTTTATGCAGCAACATCCACACATCGAGGTCGAGCTGGTCCTGAACGACCGCTTTATCGATCTGGTGGAAGAGAACGTCGATGTGGCCTTGCGTCTGGGCGGGCAGCCGCCGGGCAGCGCGGTGGCGCGCTCTGTAGCGAGCAGCCCGCGCTGGCTGGT
>BBFD01000692.1 GCA_001313065.1 Silvimonas sp. JCM 19000 | reverse complement strand
TGCTGACCTGCATGACGCCCACCGGCCGCGCCACCGCGCAATCCTTGTTGGGTGATCGCGTCGAAATCGCCTATCTGCCTTACGATTATCCCGGCGCCACACAACGCTTTTTGCAACGCTATCAGCCGCTATTTGGCTTGCTGATGGAAACCGAACTATGGCCCAACCTGGTCTACGCCAGCCAGCGCCACAAGGTGCCGCTGTTCCTGGTCAATGCGCGTCTGAGCGCCAGATCGGCCGAAGGCTACCAACGCGTGCGCTGGTTGCTCAGCCCCGCCGTGACCGGCCTGAGCGGCACGTTTGCGCAAAGCCAGGCCGATGCGGATCGGCTGATCGCATTGGGCGCCCGCAATGTCAGCGTGGTCGGGAATGTAAAATTTGATTTTGAACCGGCCGCCGAACTGGTGGCCCGCGGCGCACATTGGCGCAGCTTGATCGGTGACCGTCCGGTCTTGCTGGTGGCATCCAGCCGTGAAGGCGAAGAAGCGCTGTTGCTGGACGCGCTGGAAGCCGTCACCCTGCCGCCGCACACCTTGCTGGTGCTGGTGCCGCGCCACCCGCAACGCTTTAATGAGGTCGCCGATTTGTTGGCGCAGCGCGGCGTACAGTTTCTGCGCCGCAGCGCCTGGGAGCAAACACCAATCCCGCTGCAAACCACGGTCTTGCTGGGCGACAGCATGGGCGAATTGAATGCCTGGTATGCGCTGGCTGACCTGGCCATTATCGGCGGCTCGATCTTGCCGTTTGGTAGCCAGAACCTGATTGAATCTTGCGCCGCGGGTACGCCCGTGGTGCTGGGCCCGTCCACCTTCAACTTTGCCCAGGCCGCGCAACTGGCGCTGGAAGTGGGCGCGGCGCGGCAAGGCAGGATGCGGGCGAGG
>BBFD01000691.1 GCA_001313065.1 Silvimonas sp. JCM 19000 | reverse complement strand
GATCAGCGCAAAGCCGAGGCCGCGCTCCAGTCCGCAGCGGCGGCCCAGTGCCGGCGCAAGCAGCGACAGCAAGGCAAAAAACCAGCAAAGGCAAGGCATTGAGCAGGCCCGCAGCGGTGTCGCTCAGGCCGAGGTCGTGCTGGATAGCGCCAAGTATTGGGCCGAGTGCGGTAATCGGCGCACGCAAAGTAGCGCCAATCAGGATGATGCCGAGGATAAGCGGAAGGGGGCGACGCGACGGCGTCGCAGGGGCAGAAGCTTGCATGCGCAGGAACCTTGCACGGATGCAGCCCTCCGGCGTGCGGATGGCGGCGATCTGTTGTGCGTTGGTTCACGTTAACGCTTACGCAAAATTCCGGGTGCCGGAAAATTGTCTGGGGCGGATTTTAAAAGCAGTCCCACCGCAAAATCAACGGCTAATTGGCGGCCGCAGCGGGGCCACGCTGCGGTCATCGACGGCGGGGCCTGATCTGAAATTGCCGGTACCTGGGCCCCACCGGCTTGGTGGCAGCGCAGAGTTAGCCCGGCACAAACACGGTTCTGAGCTGGCTATCCGCGTCATCCCAATAGCGGGCCAGCTGTGCCAGCGGCACGGCTTGGGCATGGACCTGCAATTGCGCCGGCTGGACCGCTTGCAAGACCTGCGCCACCACCTGCAGCAAGCGCGCTAAGGCACGCTACCAATGCCGCTACCGAGCAAAGTAATGGCGCTTGAACGCAGCACCGCAGCGGGCAGGCTGATCTCGGCCGCGCTGATGGCGCCGATCTGCACAAAGCGCAGCGCCTTGCCATCCGGCAGATTTTGCGCGGCGCTGACCAGGGCGGCGCGGGCGCTTGGGCCCCACAGATAATCCAGCACTACATCGACGCCCGCCGCAAAATGC
>BBFD01000690.1 GCA_001313065.1 Silvimonas sp. JCM 19000 | reverse complement strand
GCCGGCAACTGGGTGGCAGCGCTGTCGGATTGCGGCGGTGCAGGCGCGCTGATGCCGGTCGCGGCTGGGCCGCCCACACCAAGGGCTGCTCCGGTTGGCCGGGGGCAACGGTTTGCAAAGGCGGACGCACCAGCAGGCTCCGTAACGGCCCGGAAAGCTTACGAATAAACGCCGACATTCACGCTCCTGCCGGATTAAGGCGTCCTTGGGGGAGGCTGGCACAAGCAGTGTATTAGCCAGCACTGTTGCTCAACATAGTTGCGCCTGCAGCGTTCCGCTAGCGACATTCTGGCAAGCGGCAACGGCGGCAGCGCAGCCATAGACAAACTGCTGAACAATCCGCCAGAAGGGCAACTGCCCCCCGCCAGAACCCGCGCTCTTTAAAGCGCCGCGGCGATCTGCTCGCGTAACCATTGCTGCGCCGGGTCGCGGTGTACTCGCTCGTGCCACAACATGGTCATGGCATAGCCGGGCACTTCGACGGGCGCTTCGGTGACTGTCAGTTCGGGCGCGTTGCGCACCAGCCGCTCGGGCAGCATCGCCACCAGATCGGTCTGCGCCACTACCGCTTTGACGATCAGAAAATGCGGCACCGACAGCACCACCTTGCGGCTCAGACCCAGTTGCGCCAGCGCCTCATCGGTGATGCCAAAAAAAGCCTGCGCCGTCGGGCGAGACCATCACATGTTCCAGCGCGCAAAACTGTTTGCGCGTGGGCGGCTGCTGCAAGGCCGGATGCCCGGCGCGGCCGACCAGTACATAGCGCTCATCAAACAAAACCCGCGCATGCAAACCGGGTGGCGCACCGTCGCGGGTATGAAATGCCAGATCGATATCGCCCTGCTCCGCCTGACGCGCAATGCGGGATGGCACCATTTCCACCACCGCCAGCCGCG
>BBFD01000689.1 GCA_001313065.1 Silvimonas sp. JCM 19000 | reverse complement strand
GCACGCCTACCGACCGCGCTCGTCCATCCTGGCCGGGCGCCAGGCTTCGCGCGTGCGCGGACGCGGGCTCAACTTTGAAGAATTACGCGGCTATCTGCCGGGCGACGACGTGCGCCATATCGACTGGAAAGCCACGCAGCGTAGCGGCAAGCCGCTGGTGCGCACCTATACCGAAGAACGTGACCGCCCCGCGCTGATCGTGCTGGACCAACGCATCAATATGTTTTTTGGCTCGCAACGCGCGCTGAAGTCGGTGGCGGCGGCCGAACTGGCGGCGCTGGCCGCGTGGTTGTCGCTGCAGTCCGATGATCGCGTCGGTGGCATCGTGTTTGAAGATGTGGCCATCCATACCATCGCGCCCTTGCGCAGTCGCCAGCGCGTGCAGGCCTTGCTGGCGCAAATCGTGCGCAGCAACCAGGCGCTGAATGCCGCCAGCAGCGCGCGCCCGCAAGACGGCCAGCTGGATAAAGCATTGGAGGCAGCCTTGCGCGTGGCGCATCACGATCATCTGGTGTGCGTAATCAGCGATTTTGCCGATGCCAGCGGCCGCACGCGCCAGCTATTGCGCGCGCTGGCCGAACATAACGATGTGGTGGCGGTGCTGGTGTCCGATCCGCTATTGCAAACCCTGCCTGAACGCGCCGGGCAAATGGTGCTGACCGAGGGCGAGTTGCAGATCGAACTGGATATGCGTCGCTGGCGCCAACCGGTGGAGCAATACTTTGCGCAGCGCCAGGCCGACGTCGCCACCTTGTTGCAGCGTAGCGGCGTGCCTTTGCTGCCCTTGACGACGCATGTCGATGTACTGGAACAACTGCGCGGCTTTATCGCCCGCAACGCCGCGCCCGCGCGGAGTGTGCCGTTATGAGTGCCCTGGTCCACAGCGTTGCCGCCGACCCCACG
>BBFD01000688.1 GCA_001313065.1 Silvimonas sp. JCM 19000 | reverse complement strand
GGACGATCTGATCTTGCCGCACAGCACGCTGCTGACGCTGCGCACGCTGGCGGCACAAGTGCGGCAACGCACCACGGTGTATCGCGAATGGGGTTTTGCCCAGCGTGGCGGGCGCGGCCTGGGCATCAGCGCCTTGTTTGCCGGCACCAGCGGCACCGGCAAGACGCTGGCGGCCGAAGTGCTGGCCAATACGCTGCAACTGGATCTATACCGCATCGACCTGGCGGGCCTGGTCAGCAAATACATCGGTGAGACCGAAAAAAACCTGGCACGCGTGTTTGCCGTGGCCGAACGCAGCGGGGCCATCCTGTTGTTTGATGAAGCCGACGCGCTGTTTGGCAAACGCAGTGAGGTGCGCGACAGCATGATCGCTATGCCAATCTGGAAGTCAGCTATCTGTTGCAACGCATCGAAACCTATCGCGGCCTGGCGATACTGACCACCAATCTCAAGCAATCGATCGACACTGCGTTTCAACGCCGACTGCGCTTTATTGTGCAGTTTCCGTTTCCGGACACCGCAGCGCGCAGTGCCATCTGGCAACGCGTGTTTCCGCAGCACGCGCCCTTGCTGGATATCGACGTCGCCAAGCTGGCACGGCTGTCCTTATCGGGCGGGCATATCCGCAATCTGGCGCTGAATGCGGCGTTTCTGGCGGCGGAAGAAGCCAGCGCCATAGGCATGCGCCATTTGCGCAGCGCCGCCGAAGCCGAGTTTGCCAAACTGGAAAAAAAACCGTTGCCGCTGGCCGAAGTAGGGGATTGGGCATGAAGCCGCGCGCCGCCGCCCCTTCCGCGCGCATCAATCTGCGTATCGGCAGCCTGGCGCTGCCGGGGCTGAGCGTGCGTGACGGTCAACGCCTGGCGCGGGCGTTGGAGCAGGAGCTGAGCCGCTTGCTGGCGAC
>BBFD01000687.1 GCA_001313065.1 Silvimonas sp. JCM 19000 | reverse complement strand
CCGAACCGAACCGGACCGAACCGAACCGAACCGAACCGAACCGAACCGAACCGAACCGAACCGAACCGAACCGAGCTAAGAGCAGCGACAGGCTCGTGAACCAATTTGAATGAGGTGTTAAGTGGCGCCTTCGATGCCGCCCGATCGCTCGCAGTAGCTATCGCGGCACACGCCACTTTTCATGTTTATTAAAAGTCATTATCATTATCCTTAAGCTGTTTTTTTGTTGCGATTAGGATCATTATGTTGACTTTTAATCTCTCGACCCCCGTTGAAATCCTGCAGGCACTGGGTGTGCGTCTGCGCGAGCAGCGGCTTGCCCAGTCGCTTACGCAGCGTGAACTGGCGCAAATGGCCGGGCTGTCGTTGGGGGCATTGCGCAAACTCGAAACGGACGGACAATGCTCGCTGGAAACACTGGTCCGCGTCGCGCAGGCGCTTGGCTTGCTGGAGGCGCTGGACGATCTCTTCGTGCTCAAACGGCAATCCATCGCCCAGATGGAGCAGGTTGACCTTGTCAGCCGCCGCCAGCGTGCGCCGCGCAAGAAGGCATCATGAAGTCGCTCACCGTGCATTATTGTGGCTGGGGCGAAGACTGGCCGTTGGGGCGGTTAGCTGATGACGGTCAATCCCTGCTCTTCGAATACTCCGCCGAAGCTCTGGCTCAGGGCTTGGAACTGTCACCCTTACACCTCAAGTTGCGTGCAGATGCCTACGGTAGCTTTCCGCCTCACCTGCATCGCTTCCGGGCTGATCGCCGACAGCTTCCTGACGGCTGGGGCTTGCTGCTGATGGACCGCCTGTTTCGTCAGCAGGGTGTGCGTCACCCCGGGCCACTGGACCGGCTGGCTTCATTGGTGGGCGCGCATGGGTGCTTTGCGCTTTGTCCCGGTGAGCGATGCCG
>BBFD01000686.1 GCA_001313065.1 Silvimonas sp. JCM 19000 | reverse complement strand
TATGGCGCATTGTGAGCGCCGATCAAACTGCGATCGATGCGCAGGGCGGCGCCCAGCGACATCAGCGGGATATGAAAATCAAAGCCCGCCGCATCCGGCACGTGGCCGACAAACTGCAGGCCAGGCTGGGTCAGGCTTTGCTGCAGCAAGCGCAACAAGGGCTGCGGCACCCACACACAAACCACGGCAAAGTGCTGCAGCAGCAAAGGCAGAAAGCGCGCGAACTGCATTTGATCACCGAGACCTTGCTCGGGCATAACCAGCAGACGCGATCCAGCCGGCACCGCCTGGCTTGCCACAACGGCAAGGGCGAGCTGGGCCGTGGCTTGCCCGTCGCGGCCCAACGCTGCTCATAGCCGACCCACCCCGCCAGCCAATCGCCACACAGCATATCCAGCGTTCCCAGCGCGTACGGCGTCACCGGCAGCCGCTCGATCTGCAAGGCACGCTGATAACACTGCCGCGCTGCGGTCACCTTGCCCAGCGCACGCCAGGTATTGCCAAGGTTGTGCCACGCGCGTGCGTGCTGCGGGGTATGGCGTAGCAATTGCTCATAGGCGTTGCGGGCGGCATCGAGTTGATCCAGCTCGAACAGGACACAGGCGCGGTTGTAGCGGATGTCGGCGTGCTGCGGCGCGCCCGCCTGCGCGGCATCAAAATGCCGCAACGCCGCGCCCGGTTCGCCCTGGTCCCGCAACAGATTGCCCATGTTGTAATGCGCCAGCGCGTTGTCCGGTTCCAGCCTGAGTGCCCGTTCCAGCGCGGCGCGCGCGGCATCGAAATGCTGTTGCTGCTTGAGCACATTGCCCAGATTGATGTGCAAGGCGGCCTCATCCGGCGCGATCTGCAAGCGCGGCGCAATGCGGTTTCGGCTTCGGGCCACTGCCCAAGGCGCGCATGCAACTG
>BBFD01000685.1 GCA_001313065.1 Silvimonas sp. JCM 19000 | reverse complement strand
GCGGAATGAGCACACCTCAGTTGGGCCGTCTGCTCGGCCTCGGCGTCGGGCCCGGTGATCCGGAGCTGATCACCGTCAAAGCCCTGCGTTTGCTGCAGTCCGCGCCGGTGGTGGCGTATTTCGTTGCCAAAGGCAAAAAAAGGCAATGCCTTCAGCATCATCGAACAACATCTGACCGCCACGCAGCAGCAAGTGCCGCTGGTGTATCCGGTGACCACCGAAGCGCTGGCCCCGCCGCTGGATTATGAAAGCGTGATTGCCGATTTCTATGACACCGTGGCCGCACAGCTGGCGCTGCAGCTGGATGCGGGCCGCGATGTGGCGGTGATTTGCGAAGGCGATCCGTTTTTTTCTACGGCTCGTATATGTATCTGCACGACCGGCTCGCCGCGCGCTATCCGGCCGAAGTGGTGCCGGGCGTGTGTTCCATGCTCGGCGGCGCGGCGGTGCTGGGCGTGCCGCTGGTGTATCGCAATCAGAGCTTGAGCGTGCTGTCGGGCGTGCTGCCCGAAGCGGAACTCAAGCGGCGTCTGGCTGATGCCGAAGCGGCGGTCATCATGAAGCTGGGGCGCAATTTCGACAAAGTGCGCCGCGTGCTGCAGGACCTGGGCCTGGCCGAACGCGCGCTTTATGTAGAACGCGCCACCATGGCCAATCAACGCATCGTGCCGATTGATGAAGTGGAGCCGATGGCGTCACCGTATTTTTTTTCCTTGCTGGTGGTGCCGGGGCAGAAATGGCGCGGTTAGAACAGGACTTCGCTGGCGCCGCCGTGCTGATTCTGGGTAGCGGCGCGCTGGCCACTGCACGGCGTATCCAGGCGGCGTTGCCGGGTGCGCAGGTGCATGCGCTCAGCGGGCGCGTGCAGGCCGATGTGGCGTATGCCGATCTGAGTGGCCACTTGCGTGCGC
>BBFD01000684.1 GCA_001313065.1 Silvimonas sp. JCM 19000 | reverse complement strand
CCCAGGCGAAAGCCGCGAGCTGCAGCTGGTCGGCACCGCCGACGCGGCCGAGGTCGATCCAGACCGGGAAAGCCTGTTCTGGCTCAATCTGCATGCGGTGTCACCGCGCAGCACGCCGGGGGGTGGCTGCCATCGAGCTGGCGACCCGCCTGCAAATCAAGGTGTTGTATCGTCCGGCCAGGCTGCCCGCGGTGGGCGACCTGGCGGCGCAACTCCAGCACATTGCGCAAGCGGGGGGCGTGCTGTTGCGCAATCCCACGCCGTTTTATATGCATCTCAGCGGCTGGCAGGCCCAAACCACCTTGCTGCCGCCGTTCAGCCAGCAGTGGCTGGCGTCACCGCCCGCAGGCGCGCAGCTCGGTTGATCGACGATGACGGCATATGGCGGCCCTACACTGCGTCCATAGCCCGTCCGCCATCGCCTGGCGTCAAGCCGCCGTCGTTTCCAGCACCGGATGTACCCGCGCCAGCAGCGCCGCTTTCGCTCAGCAAAATGATCGGTATTCGCCCACGCCGTTACCGTGATCTTGGCGCCGGTGTCGGTCAGTTCGCTCACCAGCACTTGCGGGGCGGGGTCATGCAGGATGTGATCGTCGTGCGAGACCAGGCCCTGCAGGTTCTGATGGTGCGATCAACTTCCGCCGTCGGCACCGCTACGCTGGTTTCGATGCGGCGCGTGCCGTTGACGGTGTAATTGCTGACCGCATTGCTCCACAACTGGCTGTTGGGCACAAACATGCCGGCGCCATCACTGCGCGTCAGCCGGGTGTGGAACAGGTTGATTTCAACCACGGTGCCGGCGATGGCATTACCCACGCCTTCGATATAGTCGCCAACGCGAAACGGCCGCAGCAGCAGAATCATGAAACCGGCCGCAATATTCTGCAGCGTGCCTTGCAGCGCCAGGCCGATGGCCAG
>BBFD01000683.1 GCA_001313065.1 Silvimonas sp. JCM 19000 | reverse complement strand
GGCGATGACTCGGCCACGCAACGCACGCCTTGTACCGCGTCATCACCCATGCGCGCGCGTAGCGCGCCAGCAATAACTGAAAATTGGCGTCGCCCGCTTCATGGCCGAACAAACCCAAAGGCATGCCATGCAAAGCATGCAATTGCTCGGCGATCAGCGTGATCCCGGGCGCGGCCGCGGCCAGCTCGTAACGCTCGACCTTCTCTTGCAAGACCAGCATGAATTCGGCAGCCCGGCGGCCGGGGCGGCCAAAGCGCACTTGTAATTCAGTGGGCGGAATATCTTCGTGGCGCAGCCGAAACGTGACTTGCTGCACGCCCAGGCCACGTCCGCTCAAGAACAGCTCCAGCTCATCGAATAACCATTTCGCCACGTGGATAAACACCGGCACGGTTTCTACCGGGTAATCCAGATCAATGCTGTGTTCAAAACGATCCGGCGCAACAAAGCTCTCGCGCGGATCGGCAAGAATGCCCATCGCTCTATCCAGCAATTGCGGTAGCTGCGGGCCAAAGCGCTTGGCCAGGCCTTTGCGCGGCAGGCCGTAGACCTGGCCAGATTCTTGAGCCCCAGTTGGGCCAGTCCATCCAGCGTAGCGGCGGGAACCGGCAAAATGTCCAGCGGCAGCCCGGCCAGCGCAAACGCCAGTTGCGACGGATCCGCCACCGGCTTTTTTAGCCACAGGCGGCGCGCCAACTGCCGCCAGCGGCGTCGGCGCACACGCGATATACGCCGGAATGCCTTGCGCGGCGAGACCCTCGGCGACTTTGTGCTGCAGCGTGGTCAAGCCACCGAAATAACGCAGGCAACCGCCGATTTCCAGCAGCAAGCCGTGCTCGCCGTCGATCACCACCGTTGGGGTAAATTGCAGCGCCCAGCTGGCCAGCAGCGTCAGCCGTTGTGCCTCGGCGGCGGGCTG
>BBFD01000682.1 GCA_001313065.1 Silvimonas sp. JCM 19000 | reverse complement strand
CGCAGCGGCAACGGCGGCAGGCGCCGCGTCGCCCGCGACGGATGCGCCAGTACGCGATGTCTTGTCGGTACGGATGCAGGCTCTGCATCTGGCGGGAAAACAGGGCGCCACCGCGCAGCAACTGATCAATCTGAGTCTGCGTGCCTGGTTGAAGGCCTGAATATGAAGCGCGCAGCATTCCTGGTTTACGTGCCCGCCGACCAGCGTCTGCAAGCGCGGCTGGTGCAAAGTGCTGATCCGCACGAGCCTCTGCGCGATCTGGTGCTCGCCGCCGTTACCCCGCATCTGTTTACCCGCTTGCTGAACAAACCGCAGGCGGTGTGGCTGCACAATGGCACGCGCGCCGAAATTCAGCCGCTGCTGCCCGCGCCCTGGTTGCAGCGCTTTGGCAATGGCGACTTCTGCGCGATGTCCTTGTTTATGGGTGCCAAGCCGATCGGCATCTTTGTGGGCGAACGGCCCAGCGACGATCCGCTCGCCGATGCTGATTTCGCCAGCTTTAAACAAGTCTGCCTGCTGGTGGGGCGTGCCCTGAGCGACAGAAGCCCCAAGCCATAACCACGGGCCGCGATATGGGGCCGCAATATGAACATGCGGCTTTGTAGGGTGGGTCGTGACCCACCCTATGTGATGGCGGCTTTGCTGGTCGGTTTGCGCGCGGTTGGCCGTGGTGGCAGACGCAATGCTGCCCGACCGCGCGCGCGCGGTATCATCTCGCCTTTCTCGTCGTTAGCCCCCAATCCCATGGATCTGATCCAGTCCGCGCAAAACCCGCTCTACAAGCTGTGCCACAAGCTCGCCGAAAACCGGCGCGACCGGCTCAAGCTCGGCCAGACCTTGCTCGATGGTCCGCATCTGGTGGCGGCGGCGCTGGATGCGGGCTGGCCACTGGAACGCATCCTGATCAGCCAGAGCGGCCTGCAGCGCCCGGAGCA
>BBFD01000681.1 GCA_001313065.1 Silvimonas sp. JCM 19000 | reverse complement strand
CGACGCCTGGCAGCAGCCGGTGCTGGTCAAGTTCAGCGTAGCAGCCCAGACCCCCAGCACCGAACGCTGGCGCGACCTGTTGCTGGCCGAGCATCTTGCACTGCAGACCTTGCGTGAACACCATCTGCCCGCCGCTGAAAGCGTCGTCATCGATACCGCGCAGCAGCGGTTTTTTTTGCAGCTGACGCGGTTTGATCGGCTGGGTGCGGCGGGGCGCTGTGGTTTGATTTCGCTGGCCGCGTTGGAGGCTGGCGTGATCGGAGCGGCGCAATATGCCTGGCCGGAGCTGACGCGGCAACTGGCGGCCAGCGGCCATATCACCGCGCAAGCGGCGGAGCAGGCGGCGCAGTTCTATGCCTTTGGCGCTTGATCGGCAACAGCGACATGCATCACGGCAACATCGCGTTTCTGCATCACGGCACGCTGCCGCTGCAACTGGCGCCGTGCTACGACATGTTGCCTATGGCACTGGCGCCCGATCGCAATGGCTGATGCGGGATGCACTGCCGCCGCTGATCATCCCCAGTCAGCCCGCGCCCGCTGTGTGGCGTGCCATGCTGCCGCTGCGCGCGCCTACTGGCGCGTGTTGCTGCCGACGCCCGTTGCAGCGCTGCGTTCAGTGCCATCGCCCAGGCGCAAACCGGCTGGCTGGATCAGGTTGAGAGCCAACTGGCGCGCATGCTCTAGCTGTGCGGCTCCAACGCCGTCCACTGATTGTTATTGCGATGGCTGCGTAGCACCGCATCGATAAACTGCATGCCGCGCACACCATCATCCACCGTGGTCAAAAAAAGCTGCTTTCGGGCGGCAAGGGCAGACCGGCATCCACTGCCAGAATCTGCAACGCGGCGTCCTGGTACAGTTGCGCAAAGGCTTCCAGATAGCCTTCGGGATGGCCGGGCGGCACGCGGGTGGCGTGGGCCGCGGCTTCGCTCTGG
>BBFD01000680.1 GCA_001313065.1 Silvimonas sp. JCM 19000 | reverse complement strand
GGCTGGCCTTGCCGGTGGGCACGCTGGCCACACTGATCCCGTCCACGCCGGGTTACGCCGGCACCTTTGATTACTTTGCCATCCACGCAATGACCACGCTGGGCAACGCCGCTACGCCTGCCACTGCGTTTGCCTTGCTGGTGCATTTGCTGCTGTGGCTGCCGCCGACGCTGATCGGCGGGCTGTATCTGATCATCCGCCCGTGGCCAAAGCCCGTCCTACTGGAAAGACCTCGTGACCGCACTCCCCGCTTCCACTCGCGTCGCCGTTATCGGCGGCGGCTTCACTGGCCTGTCCGCCGCCTGGGAACTGGCGCGCGCAGGTATCGCCGTAACCGTGCTCGAAGCCGACGCCGAACTCGGCGGCCTGGCCGGCGCCTTCGACGTACAGGGCCACAAGCTGGATCGCTTCTACCATCACTGGTTTACCAATGATGTCGAAGTGATGACCTTGATCGACGAGTTGGGCCTGCATGATCGGGTATCGATCAATCCCACCAATACCGGCGTCTGGTATGGCAACCATTTTTTTTCAAACTGTCGACGCCGATGGATTTGCTGCGCTTTACGCCGCTGCCACTGGCCGACCGCGTGCGGCTGGGCTTGCTGGCCTTGCGTGCGCGCAAGGTCGAAAACTGGATGGAGCTGGAACACAAAACTGCTTCGCAATGGCTCAAGGAGCTGGGCGGGGAAAAGGTCTATCGCGTGGTGTGGGAACCGCTGCTGAAAGGCAAGTTCGGCGCGGTGGCCGATCAGATTTCGGCCGTGTGGTTCTGGAACAAGCTCAAGCTGCGCGGCAGCAGTCGCGGTAAAGGCGGCGAAGAGCGGCTGGCGTATTTCAAGGGTGGCTTTGTGGCGTTGGCCGAAGCCATGGCCGAGGGCATTCGCGCCGCCGGTGGCAGGTGCTGACCAGCACCGCTGTGCAGCGCTTTACGCCGCAAGCGG
>BBFD01000679.1 GCA_001313065.1 Silvimonas sp. JCM 19000 | reverse complement strand
GGGTGCGTTGGCGCTGGGTAAACACCAGCCTTCAGCTGCCAGTTGTTCATAGGCGTAAAGCACCGTGTTGCGCGCAATCTGCAGATCGGCCGCCAGAAAGCGACTGGCGGGCAAGGCGCCGTGCGGCAACAAACGGCCATCAAGAATCGCAGCGCGCAGGCATTGGTGTAATTGCTGCTGGCGGGATTGCTCGGGCTGGCACTGGCGGTATTGCGCCAGCAATAACTGGAAATCCATATGGCCCCAAAAAAAAGCGCGCGTCTTGGCTCTAGGTAGAGGGCCAAGCATATCCTAGACTGCGCCCTTCTCCGCTGCTTTTAAGGATATTCTAAATGCCCGCTGCCACCGCCCCTAGCCCTCGCACCCGCATCCGCCGCATTGCCGAACGCGCGGTGTATGAACAAAACGCCCTCTACGCCGTGCTCGACGCCACCTATGTTTGCCATATCGCCTTCTACGATGGCGAAAGTTGTCATTGCATCCCCACCGCCTGTTGGCGCGACGGCGATCATTTGTATGTGCATGGCTCCAATGGCGGCCGCCTGGTGCGACAACTGACGGCGGGCAAGGAGGTGTCGGTGGCGATTACCTTGATGGATGGGCTGGTACTGGCGAAATCGGCGTTTAACCATTCGATGAACTATCGCTCGGCGGTCATCTATGGCCGCTTTGAGGGCGTCGCGGACGCCGCAGAAAAGCGCCGTTTGATGGACGGCTTTATGCGCCATTTGCTGCCGGGTCGCGAAAATCAGGCCCGTCCCGGCAATGAGAAAGAACTCGCCGCCACCAGCGTGCTGGCGCTGCGGCTGGACGAGGCCGCGGTCAAGATCCGCAGCGGCGGCCCGGAAGATGATGCCGAAGACATGGATCTACGTCTGGGCGGGCGTGTTGCCGATGCAGCTGATCGGGCAGCCCGCACAAGCGGCCCCGCACAGCGGGCATCGAGCGCCGGATTA
>BBFD01000678.1 GCA_001313065.1 Silvimonas sp. JCM 19000 | reverse complement strand
AGCACCAGGCAGGCGGGCGGCTGCGCTTTGCCCCAGGCCAGCCACGGTTGCGGCACCATCAGCTCGGCCAGTGCCAGCGCGGATTCGGGCTGGGCCCGATCGGCAAAACCTTGCAACGCCGCCTGCGGCAAGGCAGCAGAAAACAACAGTTCGCGCACGGTATGCAGATCGGCATCCATACGCCCCAGCCGCCACTGAAAGCGATTCAGGCCCAGCAACAAATGCGGCGAGGCCACCGCCATAAATCCGAGCGAGCCAAACAGCCCCCACGGTGCCACGCTGGCCAACAGCACCATGCTTTCCACCTCATAGTGCTGGGCATGCCGCTGAGCCAGAAATCCCCCCAGCGAATGGCCCAGCAAGACCGGCGGACGCGGCAATTGCTGCACGGCCCAGGCCAGATCAGCCTGAAAATCATTGATCGACCATTTATCCAGCGCATCACGGCCGGCACTGGCGCCATGGCCGGTCAGGCTAAGCGCATAACAGTCGTAGCCTTGCGCGGCGAACCACGGCAAAAAAATTATCTTTCCAGCACCAGGCGCCGGCATAAGCGCCATGAACAAACAACAAGGGTGCGCTGGCACGCGGTGTGACGGTAGGCGGACTGTGCAAAAGTTCGAGTTCGCGCGTGGGCATGGGATCACTTTAAAGGGGGGTTAGCGCCATTGCTGACAACAGACATCAATTGCGCGTAATCAATTTCAGTCTATGCCAGATTTTTTTTGATTGCTGCGCTGCGTGATCAGCCACCGGCCCGATTTCTTTGCCTGATTGCGGCGCGATTGCCACACCGGCTTGCATCAAGCCAGGCCGGGCAGCGGGTATCGCTATACTAGGCCCTTTGCCGTATTGCCCCCGGAGATCGCTTGATGCTAGCCCGTTTTGCCCGCCAGATTGCGCTGAGCGCGATGGCCTTGTTGCTACCCCTGGCGCCCGGCGTCGCCCACGCCGCCAGTG
>BBFD01000677.1 GCA_001313065.1 Silvimonas sp. JCM 19000 | reverse complement strand
GCTGCGCTGCAGCGCTGGTTTGGCCTGCCCCACCCGGCACCCCGCGCGATCACCACAGATAGCGTCCCTTGATCTGGCCTTGCAGCGCGTTATAGCCGCCTGCGCACTTTGCACGCCCACATCCGCCCACCAGCGCCAATGGGTACTGGCCAGATATTCGATGCCGGCTTTGATCTCATATCGATCGGCCGGGATGTTTTGCGCAATCGGGGTGCCGTCAAACGTGATTGCGGCGGTACCAAACCGATGCCACCAGTTGCCTTCCAGATACGGTGCCCAACTCGAACCGTCTGTGCGTTTGAAATTGCCGTAAGCGCGCGCACCGAGGCGGCTGTTAAACACATCGGTATTGCGGCTTTGCACCCGCGTGCCATTGACTTCGGTGTGATCGTCCTGCACCAGGTCGGTGTAGACCAATTGCGCTTGCGGACGCAGATGCCAGTTGTCGCTGATGACGATATCGGTGCCGGCTTCGAGCGAGCCACTCCAGCTATGGCTGTCGTAATGCTCGTCCGGCAGATCATCGCCATGCACGTGATTGCTGAAGCGCGCGTATTGCCACCAGGTATCCAGATAAGGACCGCTGGGATAGCGCTGTCCTGGCCGTACCAGGTGGCGTAAACACCCACGGCATAGCCGCTCAGTTGCCCATCGGCCTTCACCGCCAGGCCTTGCGCCGCGCTATCTGAACTGGCCGTGGCATAGCCCGCCATTACCCCTGCGCGCAGTTGGCCCTGGTCCAGATTGCCGTGCCAGACATCCACGCCCATTTGCAGCACGGTGCATCGCTATCGATATCCAGTACGCCGGCGGCGGCGGAACTGCGACTACGGCCGCTGACCAGCCTGGCCCAGGCGGCATCGGATTATGCTCGGCCGGGTTGGGGCCGGGGATTTGCGTATCGGGCATGCGATCGTGCAGCGAGGTCACAAACAGCGTGCTGGCCAGGCTTTGGTTGGCAGATAGCCA
>BBFD01000676.1 GCA_001313065.1 Silvimonas sp. JCM 19000 | reverse complement strand
CGGCATAACTTCACCAGCCTGCCGGCCGCGACGCGTGGGTGGAATTTATCGGGGTGTGGGATACGGTCGAATCGGTCGGCGCAGTGCCGTTTCTGTCGCAAAAAAAATCCCAGCCCGCCCACCGTACTGGGCAAGCGCTTTCATCATGTGCGACACGCGCTATCGCTAGACGAGCATCGCTTTACCTTTTTTGCCGCGCCTGTACGACGAGCCCGGCGATCTCAATACCGCCGAGCACACGCTGCGCCAGCGCTGGTTTGGCGGTGTGCATTGCGATGTCGGCGGCAGTTATCCACTGGCCGAAGCCGGGCTGTCTGACTTTGCGCTGGACTGGATGATCGAAGAACTGGCCGGTTGCGGCGTGGCCACGCCTGCCGTGGCGCGCCCTTTGCCGCCGCCGGTGTGGCTGCGCCACGACACTTTGTTTACCACACCGTGGTGGGGGCTGGCGGGGATGACACCGCGCAATATGCAACCGCGCACCACGCAAGATCAGCCATCGCCGTCATCCCGCAACCGACGCCCGTGGGCGTGGAAATCCATAGCATCTGGGAACATCGCCGCTCGCGCGCCAAGCTGATCATCGCGGCGGTACTGGCCTTGCTGTTGCTGTATGTCACGGCGGGCGCGCCCTATCGCCCCGGCAGTGAAGGCCTGTTCGGCTACTGGACCGCCCTGTTGTTGCCCTGCGCCGATCCCGCACGCTGGCTGGCGTTAAGCGCCGGATGGCATTGGTTGGGCCAACCGCTCTTGCTGATTTGCGCTGCCTATTTGTTGGCCCGCTTGAGCACGCGCGGCTACACCTTGTGGATCGGTTTGCGTCATCCGGGCGCTGGCGGGTACGCCCTGTGGCAAGCGCTCGGCTGGCTACCGGCGGCGACGGTGCTGGCGGCCATTGCAGAAATTCCGCTGAGCGCACTGGGCGCACATATCCCGCCGCACGGGTGGGATTATTTCTGGCAGGCGCTCGCGTTGCTGGCA
>BBFD01000675.1 GCA_001313065.1 Silvimonas sp. JCM 19000 | reverse complement strand
GGCAAAACAAAGCCGTGCAGCAGCCATGCCCCGTCCGCCAGCGGCGTGCGCGTGTCGGCAGCGGGCGTATCTTCGGCGAATAAATCAAGCGTATAGCCAGCCATGCTTATCCTGTGGTGGGTACCGCCGCAGCGGCTGTAGATGGGCACAGCGCGCGTTCCAGCTCGATCAAAGCCTGTTTGCGCGCGATGCCCCAGCGATAACCCGACAGCGCGCCATCATTGCGCACCACACGGTGGCACGGGATCGCCACCGCCAGCGCATTGGCGGCGCAAGCCTGCGCCACTGCCCGCACGGCTTTGGGCGCGGCGATGCGGGCGGCGATTTCGGTGTAACTGACCGTGCTGCCCGGCGGGATTTCGCGCAGCGCCTGCCACACCCGTTGCTGGAAGGCGGTGCCGCGTATATCCAGCGGCAAATCCAGCCCCAGTTGCGGCGCTTCGACAAAGCCGATCACTTGCGCCATCCATTGTTCAAATTGCGTATCGCCGCCTATCAAGTCGGCATGGGCAAAACGGTCTTGCAGATCGGCCACCAGCGCGGCGGGGTCATCGCCCAACAAAATACTGCATACGCCCAGCGGCGTCGCCGCCACCAGTATTGCGCCCAGACTGCACTGGCCCACGCCAAAGCGGATCTGCTGGCCCGGCGCGCCTTTGCGATAGCCGTCCGGTGTCATGCCCAGCATGTCCGGCGCGGCGGCATAAAAGCGGCCGCTGGAATTGAATCCAGCCTCATAAATGGTTTCAGTCACACCCGCCCCCGCTGCCAGTTGCTCGCGCACGCGGCAGGCACGTTCTTGCTGCGCATACGCTTTGGGGGTAACGCCGGTATGGGCGCGAAACAGCCGGTGAAAATGCGCACGGCTTAAGCCCACCGCCGCGGCCAGATCTGGCAATGCGGGCGGTTCGGCACTGGTTTCCAGGATACGCAGGCGGCGGCGATGGCCGCAGCCTGGCGTTCGGCCAACGATGCCGCA
>BBFD01000674.1 GCA_001313065.1 Silvimonas sp. JCM 19000 | reverse complement strand
GCCTCGTTGCCGCAGGACCGGCAACTGGAATTGCTGGTGCGCCAAAGCCGCTACCCGGCGCCGGAGACCGCCAGCGGTTTCCGCCTCGGCCTCGCCTCCGGCTGGCTGACCGAATATGCAGCGCCCGGCAGTCCTGTTGCTTTGCGTATCCGCGCCAACAGTGCCTTCCACACCCCACCCGACGCCCGTCCGCTGCTGTTGATTGGCAACGGCACCGGCCTGGCTGGCCTGCGTGGCCACCTTAAAACCCGCGCCCAACGCGGCCACGGCCGCAACTGGTTGATACTTGGTGAACGCAACGCCGCGCACGACGCCTTGCTGATCGACGAACTGATCAACTGGCAAGGCAACGGCGTACTGGAACGGCTGGACTGGGTCTGGTCGCGCGACGGTAACGCTTTGCGCTATGTGCAAGATCAGGTCACCGCGGCGGGTAGCGATATCGTGGCATGGGTCGACCAGGGCGCAGATATCTACGTCTGCGGCAGCCTGCAAGGCATGGCCAGCGGTGTACATCACGCGCTGACTGATTTGTTGGGCGCGCAGCGGCTGGCGCAAATGAGTGAGGATGGGCGCTATCGGCGCGATGTGTATTGAGCTGGCACTTCACGCCGCAAGATAGCGCCCCGGCGTGGTCCCCATTGCACGGCGGAACATCTCGATAAACGCGCTGACATTTTCATAGCCCAGTTCCAGCGCGATATGGGTCACCGGTACTTTGTCTGCAATCAGTTCCAGCGCGCGCAGCAGCCGCGCCTGCTGGCGCCATTGGGCAAAGCTCATGCCGGTTTCGCGCACAAAATAACGGCTCAAGCTGCGCGGCGACAAACCAGCCCAACGCGCCCACTGCTCCAGGTTGCGGTTGTCGGCCAGGTTAGCGGCCAGCGCATCGGCGATGCGGGCCAGACGCGGTTCTTCGGGCTGGATCAGGCCCAGCGCTTCGGCTTTAGCGGCGGCGACTTCATCAAGGATCAGCTGGGC
>BBFD01000673.1 GCA_001313065.1 Silvimonas sp. JCM 19000 | reverse complement strand
CAAGGCGGGGTCAACGCCCGCCGAAGCCGCCGCGCGGATCACCCCCAGAATCGGCAAGCCCAGTTCCTGCGCGCGCTCGCGGCTCATCAGCATCACGCTGCCGCGCCGTCGTTAATGCCCGAGCATTGCCCGCCGTGACCGTACCTTCTTTGTCGAAAGCCGGACGCAATTTGCCCAGCGCTTCGGCGGTGGTGCCGGGGCGGATAAACTCATCCTGGCTGAACAGCAGCGGCTCACCTTTGCGTTGCGGTACCGCCACCGGAATGATCTCGTCAACAAAGCGCCCGGCCTCGCGCGCCGCAGCAGCTCGCGCCTGCGACGTGGCGGCAAATTCATCTTGCTCGGCGCGGCTGATGCCGTATTTGCGCGCGATGTTCTCGGCGGTCACGCCCATATGGTACTGGTGATAAACATCGGTCAGGCCGTCATACACCATGCTGTCCACCAGCGCGGCATTGCCCATGCGAAAGCTGTCGCGGCTATTGGGTAGCAGATGTGGCGCGGCGCTCATGTTTTCCTGGCCACCGGCAATCACGATCTGGTTGTCACCCGACAGGATGGATTGCACGCCCAGCGCCACGGCCTTCAGGCCCGAGCCGCAAACCTGATTGACGGTCAGCCCGGGCACGGCATCGGGGATACCGGCTTTGCGTGCGGCCTGGCGCGCCGGGTTTTGCCCCAGCCCGGCGGTCAGCACATTGCCGAGGATGACTTCGCTGATGTGTTCAGCGCTGACGCCGCTGCGCGCCAGCAGGCCCTGTATCACCGTGGCACCCAGTTCCGGCGCGCTGACATGGGCCAGCGTGCCGCCGAAGTTACCAATGGCCGTACGTCCAGCCGCAACGATCGCTACTTCAAGCATCGAAATCTCCAGAGAACACGGCGCGCCAATACGTGGTCGGCGCGTCCGGCGTTGATATTGCGGGCGATTGTGCCTGTTGCGCTGCAACAGGCGCAGGGCCGCTAATCGTTTCAAACGCAA
>BBFD01000672.1 GCA_001313065.1 Silvimonas sp. JCM 19000 | reverse complement strand
CACAGCCAGCGGCGCGCGCACTTCATCCGGGATCGCATCAATCTAGCGCGACGCAGACATGTTCTTCAGCGGCGTCACGGTCGCGGTCGTGGCAGATGCCGCCGACAGGCCGTCCAGCCAGCGCGCCAGCGGCATCGCAGCCCGGTGCACACCAGCGCCATCAGCATCAGCGCGGACAGGCACGATTGCGAGATCACGCCCGCGTCGTACAGCACGCGTAGCACGATGATTTCCATCAGGCCCCGGCTTTGCATCAGTGCGCCCAGTTGCAACGCTTGTGGCCATTGCCAGCCCCAGGCGCGGGCGGGCACGGCGGCGCTGATGATCTTGAGTGCGCTGCCGATCAGCACGCTGGCGATAAAGAACGGCCACACCGGTCCGGCGGTGATATCCAGGCTGAGCCCGGCCGAGACAAAGAAAAACGGCAGCAGCAGCGCGTTGCTAAACGGCCCGGCCAGTTGCGTAATGCGCGGGCGCAGCGGTTTGGGCATTAGCACCCCCGCCACAAAGGCGCCGATTACGGCATGCAGGCCCAGCGTATCGGTGATGATGGCGCAGGCCAGCAGGCCAATCAGCACCAGGGTAAAGCGCGCGGTGCTGAGTTCTTTGCCCGCGTCCAGGTCGGCCAGCCAGGCGCTGACCTTGGGGCGGATGGCAAACAGCGTGGCCACCAATGCCAGCAGCAGCAACACCAGTACCCACCACCAGTTGCCCAGCGTCTGCGTTTTATGCGAAATCACCAGCATCAGCCCGGCCAGGCCTACCCACAGCAACATATCGTTGATGGCAGCCAGTGACAGCGCCACGCGGCCCATGGCGGTGCCCAGCAAATCCAGTTCGCGCAGGATGGCCACCAGCACCGGCAATGCGGTCACGCCAAAGCAGATGGCGCCAGCCGCGACAAATGCGCCTTGCGTGGCGTGCGCGCCGGCCAACGCCGGCCATTGGGTTAACGCCCAGCCTGCAAAGGCCGCGCCGCCCAGCG
>BBFD01000671.1 GCA_001313065.1 Silvimonas sp. JCM 19000 | reverse complement strand
CTCAACCGGCCGCGCGTTTCCACTGCTGGATCTGCGCCAGCGTGGCCGTTGCGCCGCCGCAGACGATCACCAGCACATTGGCAAATTCCGCCAATGCCTCCGGCTGATACGCCCATGCCAAAGCCGCGCCGCAAGCGGGTTCGACCAGTACGCGGTGATCATTCAAAAAAGCGTTCGCAGGCATCCAGCGCCTGGGCGTCCGAGACCAGCACGCTGCGTAAGGAACGCTGTTGCGACCAGGCAAATGCCTGATCACAAACCTGCTTGGCGCCCAGCGAGGTCGCAACCGACTCGATGCGTTCGATGGCGGTGGGCTTGCCTGCCTGGATGGCGGCGTGCAGCGAGGCGGCGCCGTGGGTTTCTACCGCCAGCACGGGCACGTCAGGCCAGCCATTGCGCTGCAAACCTTCGAGTACGCCGCACAACAAACCGCCGCCACCCACCGACAACACCACCGCGTCGGGTTTGAGGCCGCTGTGGGCCACTTCGTCGATCATGCTGGCGTGACCGGCCCAGAGCAACGGGTCGTCAAACGGATGGATAAACGCATCGGTGGGCGAGACCAGCGTTTGCGCCAGCTGGTTGGCTTCTTGCCAGGAAGCGCCGTGCACGATCACTTCAGCGCCTTCCAGCTTCAGCAGTTCAATGGCGCGCGCGGTGGTGGTTGCGGGGACGACAACGGTGACCGGCAGGCCGAGTTTGCGTCCGGCATAAGCCACGGCCAGCCCGGCATTGCCCCCCGAGGACGAGATAAAGCGCCGCGCGCCCCGGCTGTAATGCGTCTCGCAGGCGTGGCCGACGCCGCGCAATTTAAACGAGCCGCAGGGCTGCAGGGCTTCCATCTTGAGCCAGACGGCAGTATGGGCAGCGGTGCTAAGCGGTCGCGATTCAAGCAGAGGCGTGGCGATATGCAAAGGCATGGGCAAGACCAGAAAGAGGGCGTGGAAAGCACTTATGCCGCACGCCCGGACGCCGGTCAACTGCCGCAGCG
>BBFD01000670.1 GCA_001313065.1 Silvimonas sp. JCM 19000 | reverse complement strand
CTTTTTTAACCGCTTGAGCCTGCGGCGTATGTTTTGATGTTCAGCTTGCGCTGAACAAACCTTTTACCGCTTGAGCCTGCGGCGCATGTTTTGATACCCGGGGGTGCCCGGGAGCACGTCACTTTTCTTTGCTTCGCCAAAGAAGAAGTAACCAAAAGAAAGGCGACCCCACTCGCGGCTCCGCCACTCGCCAGGGGGCCCGCAGGTCAAAAGCCGAAACGGACCGTCTGGGACTTCCATTTCTCAGCTGCCGCTCCGCGGAACTTCGGTCGGACGGAGCCCCAAAACCGGGTCTCCTTCCCCTCCCTCGACAGGTAATGTTCGCTGTCTGCCAGGCTTGCTGCCTCGTTGCCTACGGCAACATCGGGTGGGCGTGGTTACGACGGGTAACAATGAACATCCGCACCGCGTGCTTCGCTCGCATCCCGCATGGCCACCGCCGTCTAATTTGTCACCGTTCCCGCCACGAACCACCAACGTCTCATAGGGTGGGTCTGGACCCACCGCCCAAAGTGGCAAGCAAGAACAACAGCGCCGAATCACACGCATGTTTGCCTCCTCACGGAGGCATGCAAAACGAGGGGTGCGTTACCCCGGAGGAACAACGCACGTTTTGGTTATGCCACCGAGGTGATCAAGTGCGTGAAATCCGGAAGGCGGCAAGGAATGACGGGCATGGCGTAATCGGGAAATGTGCGTTGTCCCCGCCAGCGAGGACAAGACCCCTTCGGGTAACGCACCCTATGCGTGCTTTCAAGCAGTAGTGAATTGGCGAGTGATTGGAGTGATCGTTCTTGCCGGTGGCTTTGGGTGGTGGGTCTTGACCCACCCTATGAGACGTTGGCGGTTCGTAGCGGGAACGGTGACAAATCAAACGGCAGTGGCCGTGCGGAGCGGATGCGTTAAGCGGGCGCTGCCGATATTCACTGTCACCCGTCGCAACCACGCCCACCCGATGTTCCGAAGGAACGAGGCAGCAAGCCTGGCTAACAGCAGCCATTA
>BBFD01000669.1 GCA_001313065.1 Silvimonas sp. JCM 19000 | reverse complement strand
CGCGCCAGCCCCCGTGGCATATAATGCGGAGCTGACAAACTTAATGCGTGTGCGCAGGAGCCTTATCAAATGGCGCAAGACCAGAATCACCTTATCTGGCTGGACATGGAAATGACCGGCCTCGACCCGCAAAATGACCGCATCATCGAACTGGCGCTGGTCATCACTGACGGGCATCTCAACGTGGTGGCCGAAAGCCCGGCCTGGGCCGTGCATCAGGATGACGCCGTGCTCGACGCCATGGACGACTGGAACAAAGGCACGCACGGCCGCTCCGGCCTGATCGACCGCGTTAAAGCCTCCACCCAGAGCGTGGACGATGTGCAGAAAGCCGCCATGGAATTTCTGGCCGAGTGGGTGCCGCAACGCGCTTCGCCCATGTGTGGCAACAGCATCTGTCAGGACCGCCGCTTTATGGCGCGCTGGATGCCCGAGCTTGAAACCTGGTTCCACTACCGCAATCTGGATGTCTCGACGCTGAAAGAGCTGTGCAAACGCTGGCAGCCCGAGATTCATCGCCAGTTTAAAAAAGCAGGGCAAACATACTGCGCTGGCCGATATTCACGAGTCGATCGACGAACTCAAGTTTTATCGCGAACACTTTTTTTTGCGCGTGCCTTCCGCCCCGCTTGAAGTAGATTGAATTCAACAGCAGCAACACGCAGTCCGGCCGGCAACGGCCGGTTTTTACATGAAGAGAACCATGTCTATCCCGAGCACTGCGCTGGCTGATGCCGATACGCTGACTTTGACGCTGGCCACTCAGGTGGGGCAGTTGCTGGCTGCGCGCGGCCATCAGGTGACCACGGCCGAATCGTGTACCGGCGGCTTGATTGCCGGCGCGATTACCGAAGTGGCTGGCTCCAGTACCTGGTTTGAGCGCGGGTTTGTTACCTACGCCAATCAGGCCAAGGTCGATATGTTGGCGGTGCCGCCTGAATTTTTTGCAGACGCTGGGCGCGGTGAGTGAACCCGTGGTGGCGGCGATGGCGCAAGGCGCGGCCGAG
>BBFD01000668.1 GCA_001313065.1 Silvimonas sp. JCM 19000 | reverse complement strand
TCCGGAATGGGCGTGCCTTCCGGCCCTGCGCCAAAGCCGGTGCCTGCCGCGTGCAGCATCTGCGCCATTTGCTGCCGTTCCCGCTCCCGCTCAGCCTGGGCGGCGGCAGATCGGTGATCAAACCCGCTTGCAAGCGCGCATCCAGATCGCGGCCATGCCACCAACGCCAGCGGCGCCATATCGTGCGTGGACGACACCGCCACCGCGTTATGTCGCCATTGGGACGGGGGGATGAATTGATTGTCCCAACGCTGAAACAGCAAAGGCTGCAGGCCAGGCACACCGACTGCGGCCAGCGCCTGGCGTAACTCATCTTCCACCGTACCCAGATCCTCACCGATGACCACACAGCGCTGCCGCGCCGATTCCAGCGCCACCAGCCGTGCCAGATCGGGCAAGGGCATGCGCAGATAAACGCCCTCGCCCGCCGGCGCACCATCCGGCACCAGCACAAGCGCCCCAGGCCAGCGGCGTGATCGATGCGGATGGCACTGGCGTGCATATTGGCGCGCAACAATTCGACAAAAGCGCCAAAGCCGTGCTCGCGCAGTTTGATGGGCGACAGCGTGGTCAGGCCCCAGCTCTGCCCCTGCATGTTGTAGTCATCCGGCGGCGCGCCCAGCGACACCCCATGCAACATATCGTGCTGACGGCTCCAGGCGTGGCTGCCCGCCGGATCAGAACCCACCGCCAGATCAACCATCAGCCCCAGCGGCATGCTGCTGGCCGCGTCGCGCGCGGCCCGGTATTGCGTTAGCGCCAGCCATTGCATAAACAGATGCAGCTGCACCAGCCGCGCTTGCTCGGCCACAAAGGTCAGCACGCCCGGATGATTCAGGTCGCGCAAATGCGCCGGCCAGTTTTTCCAGTGATGCATGGCCGGATCGCCCGTCTGTACCAGCAGGGTGTGCTGGATGGCCTCGTACCAGGCGTGATGCAACAGCGCCAGCGGCGGCGCGGCTTCAAAGCGCAGAAATTCTTGCCACAGGGGGCGTCGGGCGCGCTGCTGGCG
>BBFD01000667.1 GCA_001313065.1 Silvimonas sp. JCM 19000 | reverse complement strand
CTGTTTGATCTGCTGCTGTGGTGCTTGCTGGGGCAGTGGCAACGGCGCACCACCGGCCGCGCGCGCGCCGGGCTGATCCTGATCTTGTACGGGCTGAGCATCACGCCGCCAGCTTTGACTGGATCGCCTCGCTGCAAATCCAGTGGTATTCCACCGGGCTGGGCTTGCTGGTGGCCATCGGCAGATGCTGACGGGCATGGCGTGGGCGGTGACCATGGCGGGCGGCGGCAGCGCGCGGCTGGGGCGCGATCACGGCAATTTGCTGCTGATGTACACGATGAGCTGGCTTATCTGGCGTTCACCCAGTTCTTGATTATCTGGGCGGAAAACCTGCCGGACGAGATTTCCTGGTATGTGCCGCGCCTGCAATGGCCGTGGCAGGGCCTGGCGTGGCTGCTGTTGCTGGGGCATTTTGCGCTGCCGTTTGCCTTGTTGCTAAGCCGCGCATTCAAACAACGCATCGCCGCGCTGCGCGCGCTGGCGGGCTGCTTGTTGCTGATGCATGCGCTGGACGTGCTGTGGCTGATCTGGCCGTCAGCGCAACCACAGGGGCAACGGCTGTGGATGCCGCTGGTTTTGCTGCTGCCGATGCTGACCTTATGGCTCACGCTGGCGCTGCGACGCTGGCCCACGCGCGAGGTGACCGTATGAGCGAACCGCGCACCCAACCCGACCAGATCAACGCCAAACCGATCTATCTGGTGGGCCTGACCGTGCTGGCGCTGTTGGTAGCGGCCGGGCTGGCGGTGGACGTGCTATTGCAGCATGTCGGGCCTGCCAGTTCGGGCCAGGATGTGCAGCGGGCCATCAAGCCCCCGGGGCCGGTATTGCAAACGGCGGGGCCGGATGATTTGCAGCGCTATCAGGCCAGCAAAGCCGCGCAATTGCATGGCAATGGCTGGGTGGACCGGAAAGCGGGCATCGCGCATATCGATATTGATGTGGCGATGCAATTGCTGGCCTCGGCCCCGGCCGCTGCGGGCAAAGGAGGCGGCCGATGAGTCTGCGCTCG
>BBFD01000666.1 GCA_001313065.1 Silvimonas sp. JCM 19000 | reverse complement strand
GGGCCGCGCAGACCAGCACGGACGGGCGCGGTGGCGCCCGTCACGCGCCTCACAGAATCAGACGACGCAGATCGGCCAGCAGGCGGGCCAGATGCACGGTAAAGCGTGCTGCTGCCGCGCCATCAATCACGCGGTGATCAAACGACAAGGACAGCGGGCACAGCAAGCGCGGCTCGAATGCGCTGCCGTTCCAGACCGGTTTGATCTGGCTCTTGCACACGCCCAGGATGGCCACTTCGGGCGCATTGATGATAGGCGTAAAGCTGGTGCCGCCTATGCCGCCCAGGCTGGAAATGGTAAACGTCGCGCCCTGCATGTCGGTGGGCTTGAGCTTGCCTTCACGCGCCAGACCCGACAGTTCGGTCAGCTCTTTGGCGATCTCTTTCAGGCCTTTCTTGTCGGCATCCTTGATCACCGGCACCACCAGGCCATTCGGCGTATCGGCGGCAAAACCGATGTGGTAGTACTTTTTTGAGCACCAGGTTGTCGCCATCGAGGCTGGAATTAAAGTTGGGGAACGCCTTCAGCGTTTCGGCGGCGGCTTGATGATGAAGGCCAGCGGGCTGAGCTTGAGACCGCTCTTTTCCCACTCTTTGCCGATCGACTTGCGGAATTCTTCCAGCTCGGTGATATCGGCTTCGTCGTTGAACGTGACGTGCGGAATCATCACCCAGTTGCGCGACAGATTGGCGCCGGAAATCTTCTGGATGCGACTGAGCGGCTTGGCTTCGACCGGGCCAAATTTGGCAAAGTCGACCTTGGGCCACGGCAGCAGATCCAGACCCACGCCGCTACCCGCCGGAGCTGCAGTCGGTGCCGCCGCTGCAGCGGACAAGGCGGTCTTGATAAAGCCGCGCACGTCTTCGTGCAGGATGCGGCCCTTGGGACCGGTGCCGGTGACGCGTGACAAATCCACGCCCAGTTCACGTGCAAAGTGGCGCACCGACGGACTGGCGTGCGCGCGCTTGAAGCCTTCTTCGTTGTAGCTGGTGCTGGCCGCCGTCGGGGCAGCTGCGGCT
>BBFD01000665.1 GCA_001313065.1 Silvimonas sp. JCM 19000 | reverse complement strand
GCGCCGGTGGCGGCCACCCGCGCGGCATTACCGACAGTGGCGGTGCCGCCCCCGGCTACCGTCAGATTGGCCGCGCCAAAGCTGCCACTCTGGCCAAACACCAGCTGGCCCGCGTTGACGTTGATATCACCCTGGGTTCCGACCTGGGCCAGCGTGGTGCTACCGCTGCCGTTCTGGTTGAACGTGCCGCTGCCCGACAAAACCCCGGCCAGGCTATAGGCGTCGCTGCGGTTTATGTTCAGCGTGGCGTTGTTGGCGATGGCACCGGCCAGCGAACCGCTGCTGCCGCCAGCGCCAAGCTGCAACGTGCCCGCGCCGATATTGGTCGTGCCGGTGAACGTATTGGCGCCGGTCAGCGTCAACACGCCCGCCCCGGTCTTGCTCAGACTGCCGCTGCCGCCCATGACGCCGGCAAAGGTGTCAGCGGCCGCGTTATTGATGGTCAGCGCGGACGAACCCAAGGCCACCTGGCCGTTGCCGCTTAATGCCTGCACGCTTTGCGCAAAGCGTTCAGATCCAGCGTGGCACCACTGGCAATGGCCACGCCGCTGCTATTGCCCAGGTTATTGGCCACGCCGGTCTTGAGCGTGCCGGCATTGATCTGGGTGGCGCCGCTATAGGTGTTGAGTGCCGACAAGGTCAGCGTGCCTGATCCCGCCTTGCTCAGCGTGCTGCCGTCCCAGCCCGTGGTGGCATTGGCGCTCTGGTTGGCCAGTACCACGTCGACATTAAAGCTGTCAGCGGGCTGGGCCAGGGTAAAACTGCCGGTGGCGTCGGCATTGTTGGCGTTCCATGCCAGCACGCTGCCGACGTTATAACTTTTGCCATCGCTGGTTTTGCCGTTTTCGATGACCACATAGTCGACGCTATTCGCCGCACCGCCCAGATCCACACTGGAAAAAAATCGCCGCTGATGCCGCCGGTGGTTTGCAGGATGGTGGTGCGGGTGCCCGGCAAGTCGCTGGCTTTACTCACGGCGCCGCCGCTGAACCCGGCCACATTCAGCACCGAATCCGTGCC
>BBFD01000664.1 GCA_001313065.1 Silvimonas sp. JCM 19000 | reverse complement strand
CGCCGCCGCATTGTGCGCGACGCGCATGAACTGGTGCTCAGCCAGCAGGATGTGACCGTCACCGTGCCCATGCTGTGCGAACAGCTCTACGTCAGCCGCCGTACCCTGCAATATTGTTTTGAAGATGTGCTCGGTATCAGCCCGATGGCCTATTTGCGCTATCTGCGGCTGAACGAAGTGCGGCGCCAACTCACCCACGCCAGCCCCGAAGTACGGTTGGCGACGTGGCGGCGGCATGGGGGTTCAAGAACTTCAGCCAGTTCTCGTGCGACTACAAAAAAAGCTGTTCGGGGCCTCGCCCTCCAGTGCCCTCAAGCTACTGGCGTGAGGCCGGGGAATGCGCACCTGGTCTGATCGCTGCCGTGGGGCACGGCAAACGCACTTATAATCGCGGCGCAGAAACGCTATTTGCGCGTTTTGAAGTCACCCCGATAAAGAGCAGCCGCATGTCGATCAAAGAAACCAAAGCCAAGTATCTCGAGCAAAACTTCAAGCTGCGCCAGCGCGGCATCAGGCTGGTTTCGTACCGGGTGCCTGTTGTGGCGCCACGCTGGAAGGGCGTCTGGCCAGTGCGATGGAAGAATGGGAAACCGTGGCCACTTGCCCGGAATGCGGCGAGCTGTACATGAAATACACCACGGACCGCAAAATCAGCGCCGAATTGCTCGCCACCAAATAATCCAGCCCCAACGCGCCGCCAGCCTGGCCGCGCGTGTCCCCTCTTCTGCTTGTTCAGTCCCGGCCCGCTTGGCGCACGCTCCGGCGTTTACAACACGCCCAGGGTAAACGCCTTTAAGGTGGCCGCGGCGCGCGTACTGCATTCCAGTTTGCGAAAGATGCTTTCCATATGCGTGCGTACGGTGCTGGGGCTGATCACCAGCGCGCGCGCCACTTCTTTATTGCTTTCGCCCAGGCTGATGCGGCGTAGCACGTCGGTTTCGCGCTCGGATAACAAGGCAGCGGGCTTGCGCGCGGGCGGGCTGGTTTTGCCGGTGGTGTGGGCAATCAGCGCCTCGACGATC
>BBFD01000663.1 GCA_001313065.1 Silvimonas sp. JCM 19000 | reverse complement strand
AGCGCTTTGGCCGCAGATTGCGCAAGGCGCGGGGCGCCAGCGTCATCATCGCCGGGCCGCGTTTATCCAGCCAGGCACACGCTTTGGTAATTGCGCTGAACCAGCATCTGGGCAATCTGGGCCACACCGTTTTGCCACTGCCGGCGCGGGATATCGCCAGCCACGCGCCGCAAAGCGTGTCGGCCCTGATTGATGATTTAAATGCAGGCCGGGTGCAGACCTTGCTCATCCTGGATGCCAACCCGGCTTACGATCAGCCGCAACTAGCCGCTGCGCTGGGCCGCGCCGGGCAGCTGATTCATCTAGGCTGTATCGCGACGAGACCGCCTTGCGCGCGCATTGGCATCTGCCGATGGCGCATGCGTTTGAGAGCTGGAGCGATGCTTATGCCGCCGATGGCAGCGTGTGCATACAGCAGCCGGTGATTACGCCACTGTATGACGGGGTGTCGCCGCACTGGCTGCTGGCGCAATTGCTGCAGGCGGATGCCACCGATGATTACGCCACGGTGCGTGCGTATTGGCAGCAGCAGTGGGGCGCGGCCGATTTTGAACACGGCTGGCAACAGGCGCTGCAGCACGGTGTGGTAGCGGGCTGGCCAGCCGCGCGCCCGTTAACGCCAGGCCACATTACGATCAGCACCGGCTTCAAACCGTCGGCATCGTCCAGCCCGTACATCCTGGCCTTCGCCCCCGATCCGCGTGTGCGCGATGGCCGTTATGCCAACAATGGCTGGCTGCAGGAACTGCCCAAACCGCTCAGCAAGCTGACGTGGGGCAACGCCATCGGCCTGAGCGCCCACACTGCGGACAGCTCAAGCTGGACGATGGCGATCTGCTGCAAATCAAAGCGCAAAACCAGCAGATCGAGGCACCCATCCGGCGCATGTCGGGCGTGCCGGATGGCGTGCTGGTGCTGTATTTCGGCGGCGGCCGCCAGACCGGCAGCGTGGGCCAGGACGTTGGCCACAATGTTTATCCGCTACGCGGCGCGCAACCGGGATGGACGCTGGCGGCCGAGCGGGT
>BBFD01000662.1 GCA_001313065.1 Silvimonas sp. JCM 19000 | reverse complement strand
GGCTGGCCCACCAATGCCCGTCTGCCGTCACCAGCAAAGCGCCTTCTGCGCCCAGCGAGACCAGAACTTGCGCGATGCCGCTACGTTGCAAGGCCTCTGCTTGTTCCAGCACCAATTCAGGCGTGGGCAAGGCTTTGCCGCACCAGGCCTCCAACTCATGCCGATTGGGTTTGACCAGATCAGGCAAACCGCCTTCCCCCGCAGCCAGACTGGCTTGCAGCGCGGCGCCGCTGGTATCCAGCGCCACCTTGACCGCATGCTGCCGCAGCATTGCGGTCAGATAACGATAAAACGCCGGCGGTACGCCCGCGGGCAAACTGCCCGACAACACCACCCAACTGGCGCTGGCTGCGTGCAGATCAATGCGCTGCTCCAGCACTTCTTGCTCGCTGGGGCTAACGCTAAAGCCTTGCAGATTGATATCGGTGGTTTGCTGCGCATCGACCAGTTTGATATTGGTGCGCGTGGTGCCAGCCACTTCGACCAGGGTGTGGTGTATGCCGCGTTGTTCCAGCCACGGCACAAATTGCGCCAGATTGGCTTTGCCAAACAAGCCAGTCAGCGTCACGGTGTGGCCGGTGGCGGCCAGGCAGGCGGCGACATTGACGCCCTTGCCGCCCGGCTGCAGCTGGCTGTTTTGCGCTTGCTGCACCGCCCCGGGCTCAGCGCGGCCAGACTGACCGTCTGATCCAGCGCCGGATTGCAACTCACCACCAGCACGCTGGCCCTGGCGCTATGCGGACTGCCTTCGATGCCGCGCAACGCACTGGCCTCCTGCACCAGGCTGGCGACGGCTTGCGCGGCATCGGCCCCTTTGGCACTGAAGGTCAACAGCGCGCCCGGCTCCAGCCCCAATTGCAGCAGCGCCAGCATGCTCTTGGCATTGGCGCGCTGGCCCGCGTGGCAGACTTCCACCTCGGACTCGAATTTCTTTGCCGTGGTCGCCAGATCGTAGCGGGCCGCGCGTGCAAGCCGGTGGCGTAATCCATGATGAAACTGGCGCGCACGCTGCCGTCGCCGTGGGTTTGCGG
>BBFD01000661.1 GCA_001313065.1 Silvimonas sp. JCM 19000 | reverse complement strand
CGGTGATGTCCTTGCTGCCGCTTAATCCGGCCATGGTTTGCGCCTTGCTCGATCCCGCGCGGCTGCAACTGGCCATGCCCGTGCTGCAGCAACGCGGCTATTTATCGCTGCAGCAACAGGCCATGGCCTATGTCGAGGCGGGCGTCACCGACCAGATCGAGGTCGAACGCGTGCTGGGTACGGAGGTGGACGATGCGTTATCGCTATAAAGCGCTAAGCGTTGCGGGTGTCGCATGCCAGGGCCAGCAAGACGCAAGGTCGGTCGCCGAGCTGCAACAGCAATTACTGGATGCCCGACTGGTGTTGTTACGGGCCCGGCCGGTGCGGGTGCGCAAGCCACGGCAGCTGCCGCTGGCGGCGCACGGTGTGCTGTGTTTTCAGCTGCACCAACTATTGGCCGCAGGCGTGCCTCTGCTTGATGCCTTGGCCGAGCTGAGTACGGGCAGCACCGATGCCGCGCTTGCCGCACCCTTGCGCCAGTTGCACCAGCACTTGCAGCGCGGTGCAACGCTGACCCAGGCCATGCAAGCCAACGCGGCCAGTTTTGATCCGCTGCTATTGCAAGGCGTGGCGGCGGGCGAAGCCAGCGGCCAGTTGCTGGCAGTGCTGGCCGATCTGCAGCGCCACTTTGCCTGGCGCCAGCAAATGCAACGCCAGACCCGCAAAGCCTTGGCCTACCCTCTGTTCGCGGGGGCAGTGCTGTTGGGCGCGATGTCTTTTCTGCTGGTTTATTTGCTGCCGCAGGTGCGCGACTTTGTCGCCAGCACCGGCGCGCCCTTGCCGCTGGCGACGCGCGCTTTACTGATATTGGCCGATGGGGTGCAGCGCTGGGGCCTGGTGGTTTTACTCAGCGGCGCGCTGGCGCTGACGGCATTGATGCTGGCGCGACGTGTATCACCCACGCTCCAGACCACACTCGCGCTGGCGCGCTTGCGTTGGCCCGTGAGCGGTCGTTTGCACTGCCACAACGCATGGTCACAGTACGCCCGCAGCCTGGCCTTGCTCTATGACGCCGGGGTGCCCGTGCTGCAG
>BBFD01000660.1 GCA_001313065.1 Silvimonas sp. JCM 19000 | reverse complement strand
CGCCGCCAGGCGCGGGCGCTTGTTCTGCCAGAGGTTCGGCGGGCGCGGCGGGGGCAAGCGAGGTGGTCATCACAGACTCTGCAATTCTTCGGCCAGCGCGGCCACATCTTCGACCGCCTGCGCCAGTTCTTGCGCGCCTGCATCTGTTGGCGCGCGGCGGTGGCAGCCACCGCTGTGGCCTGCCGCGCCTCGGCCGCAGCCGAAGCAATCTGCCTATGCCGCGCCGATGTTCCTGCAAACCGGTGCTGATATCGGCGGCAGCGTCGGCCACCACCTGGGCCAGGTCGCGCAGTTCATCAATCGACGTGGTCACTTCCGTCAGGCCGCCCTGCACTTGACCGGCGCGCTCGGTTTCTTGCTGGGTAATCTGCGCGATTTCGTCGCCGTCACGGCGCACGTCGCTCAGGCTTTCCTGCATGGAACGGATGCGATCCTTGATCTCGCCGGCATGCGCGATCGAATCGCTGGCCAGGCTGCGGATATCGGCGGATACGCTAACAAAGCCGCGCCCGGCTTCACCGGCGCGCGCAGCTTCAACCGATCCGGTCACCGCCAGCATATTGGTCTGCAAGGCCAACATCGACACGGTATCGGCCAGCCGTTCGATATGGCGGCTAAGCTGGTTCAGATGCAGGATTTGCGCGCTGCTGGCCGCGTTCTCGGCATGCACGGCGGCGAGCCCTTCCAGCAAATGCGCCACATCGCCGCGGCTTTGCGTCTGCAGCTCGGCCAGCGCCGCAAAGCGCGTCAGCATGTTCTTCATGGCATCGGCAGAAAAGCGCGCGCCCTGGTCGATCTGGTCGGCGGCGCTAACCATTTCTTCGGCTGCGGCCGATTGGTCGGCCGCACCCCGGTTGATCTGTTCCAGCGCGGCATGATCTGGGTGGCCGAGTGGCTCAATTGCTGGACCGAAGCCGACAACTCGCTGGAGGCGGCCGCCAGTTCGGTGGCGCGCGCGCGCGAATCCGCTTGCGAGGCCAGCACTTCGACCAGATGCGCCAGATCTTCGGCGGCGCGTTCAGCCTCGTTCAGGCCGACGGC
>BBFD01000659.1 GCA_001313065.1 Silvimonas sp. JCM 19000 | reverse complement strand
CGCGTCAGCGGGCGCATTGCGCATGGCCCGCACCGGGTCACTGGCATTGGCCGGGTCAAAACTGCCCGCGCCAAAGTCCGTCACACCAGCCAGCACCAGCGGCGCGCTCGCAGCATTCAATACCACATGTTCGTTCATCAATACTTGCACACCAAGCCGCTGCAACTCGGCCACCCAGGCAGCTGCGCCCGAATAGTATTCGTGGTTGCCCGTCACAAAATAGCTGCCATAGCGCGCCTTCAGATCCGCCAGTGGCGCCGTATGTGGTGCCAGTTGCGCGACGCTGCCGTCGACCAGGTCGCCGGTGATGGCGACTACATCGGCGTCCAGTGCGTTGACAGCCGCGACGATGGCGCTGAGGTAGTTGTTCTTGATGGTCGGGCCGACATGGATGTCGCTGATTTGCGCAATGGTGAAGCCTTGCAATTCAGCCGGCAGATCAGCCACCGGGATGTCCACGCTCACCACGCTGGCAGTGCGGCGCGCATTAAAAAAAAGCCGATCGCGCTAATCAATAAAGCCAGTGCGGGCACGAAGACCGCGCTGTCGTGCTGCACGCTCGGGCTGAGCGAACCTGGCAACAGCGCCAATATCAGCAGCACCAGGTCACGCACAAAGGTGAAAACCAGCAGCGAGGAAAACCAGCCCATTGCCAGCATGCCGGCCCAGCTGACGCGATCAGCCAGTGCATGATTCTTGAAATTACGCGACATCATGCCCAGCGGCATCAGGATCAAAGAGGCTAACAAGACCAGTCCACCCAGCACCCAGACGGCGAGCCCACCTTGCAGATCAGGCAGTAAACGCGCGCCGATATAGGCATGCAGGGCCAACAACATGATGATGACAAAACCAAACGGACGACGGCGTGCGGACATGGTGGGCTTCGTGGTGATGGGCAGGGGGCGGCATAATACGGGCCTTTGCCTTACATGGGTGGCTTGCATGGACAAATCAAGACAGGACAATGGCATGCCGCGCCTTAATCTGATCGGGCCGGGCCGCTTGGGGCAGACGCTGGGGCGGCTTTGGCAGCAAGCGGGCGTGGTGCAG
>BBFD01000658.1 GCA_001313065.1 Silvimonas sp. JCM 19000 | reverse complement strand
TCTGTGGCGCCGCGGGCGAACCCTTTACCGTGGTCTGGCTGACGCCGCCGTCGAGCGATACCGGCACGCTGCCAGCCACCGTCACCCGATGCATTACGCGATGCGCATCGGCGTAATCATTGATGGCGTAATGCTGGGTGGCGCGGTTGTCCCAGATGGCCACATCACCGGCTTGCCAATGCCAGCGCACCGTGTTTTCCAGGCGTGTGACATAGCTTTGCAGAATGGCGTACAACGGCGCGAATTCGGTCAGCTTCAGATCTTTAAAGCGCTTGACGAACTGGCCCAGCAACAAATGGCGCTCGCCGGTTTCCGGATGCACATGCACCACCGGATGCTCGGTTTCATACACGGTCGAAGCGAATACCTCTTTGTAACGTTTGAGTGCGGCGGCATCGACGTCTTTGGGGTTGATATGCGCGGCGGTGTAATCGAATTCGTTGCTGTGTACCGCCCACAAGCTATCGGCCAGCGCGCGCAGTTGCGGTGGCAGATCGGTATAAGCGGTATGGGTGTTGGCCCAGGTGGTATCGCCACCGCTTTCCGGCACTTTGACCGCGCGCAGGATGGACGCCTTGGGATAGCCGCGGTGAAAGTGATATCGGTGTGCCAGGCATTGGCGCGCCCACCATGGGCGGAATCGAGCGCCATCACATAATCGGTGCCTTGCACGGTGGGTACGGTCGGATGCGACACCGGCTTGCCCAGCAACTGCGCAAACGCTTGTTGTTCGGCATCGTCCAGGGTCTGGCCCCGCAAAAAACACGACTTTGTGTGCCAGCAAAGCCTGGTGGATGGCTTCAAGGCTTGCGGCGGCAGATTGCCGCTGAGTTGTACGCCACGGATTTCGGCGCCGATGCGGCCAGCGACTTTATGTACGGTAATCGTGCTCATGGTCTTGCTCCTGATTGCGACAGATTGAGAGAGGTACGGCTTTACAAGGCACAGCCGTCCCCGCTCGGGCGCTGGGCCCAAGGCGGGTAACAGACTGTGGAATTAACGAGCCTAAGAAAGGCGGCGCGGGGTCAGGCTGCGGCGGCGCTGTGGGCTGGCTG
>BBFD01000657.1 GCA_001313065.1 Silvimonas sp. JCM 19000 | reverse complement strand
AGCTGCATAGCGCGCGCATCCATTGTTTGTCCATTTGTTATCGCCCCGGAACTCATGATTGTTTTATTTGCGTCGCAGATGCTAAACCGGGGTGTCAGGGCTTTGTTGCGGCGTTGTGTCGTAAGTTGTCGGTAAATATCAAAGTATCTGAATGCATTACTAAAAGACATGTTGTGGATGAGCGACAAGTCGGAAAAATCAGGCGGCGGCGCGGCTGCCCATAAAAAATGCCCCGGCACACGGGGCATCAACGGTACTGGCACGGCCTGGGGCCGATGGCTGATCACTCAGAGCGCGCATGGCGCCAGGCGCGGCGGCGTTTGCCGCGCGCTCGTCGGGATGGAGAGCCTTGAGCGAGGTACGGTTTAAAGAAAGGCGGTGCCGATCAGGCGCCTGGGCCGGCAATCCCCCCAGCAACTTGTCCAGCGTCAACGGGTAATCCCGCACCCGCACGCCGGTCGCGTTATAGATGGCATTGGCCACCGCCGCGCCGGCGCCGCAGATGCCGAGCTCGCCCACGCCCTTGATCTTGAGCGGATTGGCCTTGTCGTCTACCTCGGGCAAGAACACCACCTCCAGCGCCGGGACATCGGCGTTGGTGGCGACGTGGTATTCGGCCAGGTCATGGTTGGCGAACAGGCCGAGGTGATCATCCACCACCAGTTCTTCGGTCAAGGCGGCGCCGATGCCAAAAGTCATGCCGCCCAAAGCCTGCGAGCGCGCCGTCTTTTCGTTCAGGATGCGGCCCGCGGCAAATACGCCCAGCATGCGGCGGACGCGCACTTCGCCGGTATCCATATCCACGCCCACCTCAACAAAGTGCGCGCCGTAGGCTTGCTGCGAGAATTGCTTGAGCGTGCTGCCGGGTTTGATTTCGCCAGTGGCTTCGATGCCGTTGCCGACCAGTTCGGCCAGCGCTTTGCTGTGGCCGCCGTCGCTGATCTGGCCGTTGGCAAAGATGGCGCTGTCGGCACTGAACCCGGCCGCTGCGGCCAGTTTGCCGCGCAAGGCCATACAGGCGTCGTACAAGCCAGAGCCCGCGCTGGCTGCGCCAAACGAGCC
>BBFD01000656.1 GCA_001313065.1 Silvimonas sp. JCM 19000 | reverse complement strand
CCCCGCGCTATGGGGTCGGGAAGGTCAGCGAAAAGCGCGTCAGCCCAGCGGCGCTGTGGGCCTGCCATGCGCCGTGGTGCAGTTGCATGATGCTGCGCACGATCGACAGCCCCAAACCGTTGGAGGTGGTCGATTGTGTGCGCGCCGCGTCTATGCGGTAGAAACGGTCAAAGACGCGTTCCAGATGCTCGGCGGCGATGGTGGGGCCCTGGTTTTCCACGCTGAGCGTGACGCTGCGGTCGCCATGCTCAGCCAGCACGCGGATTTCGCTGCCCACATCGGCATGCGCCACCGCATTGGCCAGCAGGTTGCCCAGCGCCCGGCGCAGCAGAATCGGGTCGGCGGCGATCTCGCCCTCGCCGTGCACATGGATGCGCAACTGGCGTTCTTCTGCCGGCCCTTCAAAATATTCCGCTACCCGCGCCAGCTCTTGCGCGATGGGCAGGAGCTGGATTTCCGCCACCATTTGCGCGTGTTCCGAGCGCGCCAGAAACAACATGTTGTCGGACATCCGGATCAGGCGTTCCAGCTCTTCCACATTGGATGCCAGCAAGGTTTCATATTCTTCCACGCTGCGTGGCCGCCCCAGCGCCACCTGCGTCTGGCCTAGCAAATTATTGACCGGTGTGCGCAAGTCATGTGCCAGATCGGCCGAAATTTGCCTCAGCTGCATAAAGCCGTCCGCCAGCCGCGCCAGCATGTCATTAAAGGCCGTGATCAGCGGCAGCAGTTCGCGCGGGGCATCGCGGCTCTGCAGTCGGCCATCCAGTCGCGCAATGCTCACGCTATCGGCGTGCGCAGCCAGTTGTCGCAGCGGCTGCAAGCCGCGCCGCAATAAAAAAAAGTACCCCACCAGCGCAAACAGCAGCGCGCCTGCCAAGGCCAGCGAAAAAAAATCCGCTCGCGATACAAGGCCAGCAAGCGCGTGCGATCCAGCATCGTGCGTGCGGCGGTGATCTCGATCTGGCCTGCTGCACCATCGGCCACGGCCAGCGCGCTAACGGCGCTGACCGGGATATCACTGGCGGTACGCGAATGCGCCACTGCATTCAGCGCGACCGGCGCG
>BBFD01000655.1 GCA_001313065.1 Silvimonas sp. JCM 19000 | reverse complement strand
TCGGCTTTCCAGGCCTCGCTATCGGCCATGCTGCGCGGTTTTTTTTCCACGCATTCGACCGCACCGAGGGCCAATGCCTGCAGCGAGGCAAACGTGCCTTTGGCGGTCAGCGACGACAGCATCACCACCGGGGTCGGGCGCTCCACCATGATGTGGCTCAGCACCGTTAAACCATCGGTATCCGGCAAACCCACATCCAGCGTAATCACATGCGGGGCAAACTCGGGCAACGCCGCCAGCGCCTCTCTGCCGTTGCGGCACACGCGTAATTGGTATTCACCCGTGTCGCTAAACAACTGGGTCAGCACCTGGCGCATCAGCGCCGAATCTTCAACAATCAACAGGCGGATCATGTCGGCTCCGCCACCAGCGCGCGCAAAGCGCCCGCCGGGTCGAGTTGCAGCAGTGCATCGGCCTGCAGCAAGGGCAACATCGGCGTTTGTGCGCCACGGTTGATCAATTGTTTGATCAGTTGCGCCTGTAAGGGCTGCAACGCCGGGGCTTCGATCAGCTGGTCGGCATGCAGGGTAAACATCTCGCGCATTTCGTCGACCAGCAGCCCGCTGAGCGCGCCCCCGATCGGCAGGATCAACACCCGCGCCGTGGCCGGGATGGCGCCGGGCGTGGTTTGATTCAGCAGCGCCCGATAATCCAGCACCGGCACCGACTGGCCACGCCACTGCAACATGCCGCAGACGTAATCCGGTGCATTGGGCACCCCTTGCAAGCTTTGCGGTACGCGGACCACTGCGTCGGCGGCACTGAGCGGCAGGGCAAAACGATGTTCACCCATGCGCAATACCAGCACGTCTTCAAGCGCCTCAACTGCGGCCATGGGGGTTTCCTTTTCAACAGCGGCGCTTGCGGCACCCGCCTGCAGGCGGGCATTGCTCAGCAAGCGTTCCAGATCCAGTACGGTGACTTGTGCATCGGGTGCGTGCGGGTCGTGGTACACCGCGCCGACATCCTGCAAATCACTACGTTGAGCCAGCAGCGGCGGCACCGCACGCAAGGCGCTGGCGGGCACGCGCAGGATGGTGCGCAAACGGTCGACGGCCAGCGCTACGCGCTCA
>BBFD01000654.1 GCA_001313065.1 Silvimonas sp. JCM 19000 | reverse complement strand
CAGCGGGCGTGCGCACCGTTACCCCCAGGCCCGCTGCCACCGCCGCCCACACCCCACTCAAGCTATGGCTGGTAAAGGCAATCCGCACGGGATACCTGCTGCATCCAGCGCGGTGGTGGCCGCCGTGCGCATCAAACACGGCGCATCAAACACCACCAGCGGCAGCGGCTCACCGGTTTGCAATTGCAAAGCATGCGCCCGCGCAGCGATCCATTGCATCGGCCATTGCGCCAACTGATCCAGCCATGGCGACGAGATGCCGCCTTGCCACGCCAGGGCCAGGTCCAGTTGGCCGCCTTGCACCTGTTGCAGCAAGGTGGCGTTGCGCGCCACTTGCGCCTCAATCCGCACGGCGGGATGCGCCCGGGCAAAGCGCCCCAGCACTTCCGGCAACAACTGCTCACCAAAATCTTCCTGCAAACCAATCCGCACCACCCCTTCAACCTGCCCCGCCCGCAATGCAGCGACGGCTCATCGTTAAGCGCCAGCAAGCGCCTGGCGTAGGCCAGTAACATTTCGCCCGCGTCAGTGGGCACCACATTGCGGCCCGATTTGCGCAACAGCGCCACGCCCGCCTGATCTTCCAGCTTCTTCAGTTGCGCGCTCACCGCCGAGGTGGAGCGGCCCAAGGTATCGGCGGCACGGGCAAAACTGCCGAGCTCGATGCCAGCAACAAAGGTACGCAGATTCTCGATATCGAAGTGCGGGTGGGCCATGGCCATCATCCTGAAACGTTGGATTATTCATCCATATCTTTCAAATTTTCAGGATGGATTGGACGCGTTAAGGTGGCGCCATGTCAACTCGCAGGAGGTTTCCATGGCAAGCATGCAAGGCATGGGCCGCGTCGGCTTCGGCCAGATTGCGCCGTATTTTGCCGATGTCACCGACACGGTTTTGTTTGGTGAGGTCTGGCAGCGGCCCGAGCTGTCGCCGCGCGATCGCAGCCTGATCACGGTTGCTGCACTGGTCGCGCTGTATCGCAATGAGCAACTGCCGTTTCATCTGCAGCGCGCCTTGCAGCATGGCGTGACGCAGGCCGAACTGGTTGAAGTCATTACTCATCTGCCTTCTATTC
>BBFD01000653.1 GCA_001313065.1 Silvimonas sp. JCM 19000 | reverse complement strand
GATCGACGCAGCCAGCCAGCTGGTCGCGACCGCCGGGCGCGACCTCAGGGTGGAAACGACCACGCGCACCCACAGCAATGAGCAGGGCAGCGTCACCGCGGTGGACGGCATGGCCGGGTTGTACGTCAGCAACCCGGGCGGGGTGCTGGTGGCCCACGCCGGCCGCGACCTGACGCTGCTGGGTGGCCAGATCGTCAATCAGGCAGCGGCGGCCGGACGCAGGTGAGTGCTGAGCATGATCTGAACCTGAACGCGCTCACCACCGGCAGCAGCCATGACGCGCGGTACAGCGCAAACGCCTGGCGCAATCAAAGCGACACGCAGGCACTGGCGCCACCATCAGCACCAGCGGTGACCTGCAGCTGCGTGCAGGAAACGATCTGAATGCCAGTGCCGCCCAGGTCCGCAGTGACAAGGGCCGGTTGCAGGTGGAGGCAGCGCACGACATCAACCTCGGCACCGCGCAGAACACCACGCAATACGATACCGGCTCGCAGATCGAGTCGCGCATGCGCTTCTCCAGAGGCACGGTCAACCACTACGACGCGCTGGATCAAACCACGCAGACCGGCAGCACCTTCAGCGGCAACACGCTGTTCATGCGCGCCGGAAACGACCTGAACATCACCGGCAGCAACGCGGTCTCGCGCGACGGCACCGTCCTGCGCGCCGGACACGACGTCAAGATCGTCGCCAGTATCGATCGCCAGAGCGAGCAGCACGACACCCGGAGCAAGCGCTCCGGCCTGTTCAGCAATGGCGGCCTCAGCCTGACTTATGGCAAGCAGCAACAAAGCGCCCGGAGCACCACCAGCAGCCAGACCGCCACCGCGGCGCTGGTGGGCGCCACCCAGGGCAATGTCAGCATCCGCGCAGGCAATGCCTATCAGCAGACAGGTAGCGACGTGCTGGCCCCGCAAGGCGACATCGGCATCCGCGCCAGAACCGCCAAAATCAGCGAAGCGCGCGACGCCAGCCAGGCCGACCAGCAGAGCGTGTTCAAACAGTCCGGCCTGACCGTCTCGATCAACAACCCGGTGCTGGCCAGCCTGCAGACCAGCCAGCAAAATGGCCAGGGCGGCCGGACCGCGT
>BBFD01000652.1 GCA_001313065.1 Silvimonas sp. JCM 19000 | reverse complement strand
TCACGCGGCAAGGCGTTGCGCAAGGTGCCGCCTTCAAAGCTGAGCAGATGCGCCGGCGTTTGCGCCAACACCTCGTTCAGCACGCGTGCCAGCAGTTTGTTGGCGTTACCGCGTTCGGTATGGATATCCACGCCCGAATGCCCGCCGCGCAGGCCTTTGATGCTGAGTTTGAATACTGCGTAGCCCGGCGGGACTGGCTCTTGCGCCAACGGGCGGCTGACCACCACATCGGCACCGCCAGCACAGCCGAGATACAGCTCGCCCCAATCCTCGGTATCCAGATTGAGCAGGATTTGCGCCTGCAACCAACCGGCACGCAAACCCTTGACCCCGCTCATGCCCGCTTCTTCATCCACCGTAAGCAGGACTTCAATCGGACCATGTTGCAGATCGTCACTACTCAGCACCGCCAGCCCAGCAGCCACGCCGATGCCGTTATCCGCCCCCAGCGTGGTGCCGGTGGCTTTCACCCAATCGCCTTCGATGCGCGGCAGGATGGGATCTTTAAAAAAAGTCGTGCGGATTGCCTTCGTTTTTTTCTGCGTCACCATGTCGATGTGACCTTGCAGCACGATGGTCTGCCTGTCCTCATAACCCGGCGTGGCAGGCTTGCGGATCAGCAGGTTGCCCACTCATCGATTTCGGCCCACAAACCCCGTGCTTGCGCCCATTGATACAGATGGTCGCGCAAGGCGGTTTCGTGTTTGGAGGGACGGGGAAAATCACACAGGGTTTGAAAATGACGCCACAGCGGCTGCGGGTAGAGCGAGGACAACGGCATGATCGAGTTCCAGGAAACTTAAGCCGCCCCATGTTACCCGTGCACGGATAGGGGTGGAATACCTGGTCTGGCCAGGTTCGGGATGGCGGGCATGGGGTGCGGTGGGTAGCGTTTGACTGCGCAGTCGCCCCACCAGGCCCCGCCTTGTCTGCCGGCGACGGTCAGTGCCGGGCGGTGGGCGCGGGGTGAGCAGGTTGTGGGCCGTACAGGCTGCGCAAGTTGCCGACATTACAGAAGGCCGGGTCGTAATCCGGGTTGTCCGCGTTGCAGTTTACGCTGGCGGGCAGATCGGGATTGGGGGTGGTGCGGGGG
>BBFD01000651.1 GCA_001313065.1 Silvimonas sp. JCM 19000 | reverse complement strand
GAACCGGTGGCGCCGCGCCCCACCCCGCGCCGCGATAGCGGCCGTCCTGCCAGCAATTTCCGTTACGAAGAAGAAAACCAGACGCACGCCGCCAATGGCGCGGATAAAGAAGCGATGGAAGACATCGCGCGCGAGATCCGCATGTTGCGGGGTTTGCTGGAAAGCCAGATTGCCGGCATGGCCTGGGGCGAGTTGTCCCGCCATGCGCCAGAAAAAAACTCGAAGCCTTGCGCCAGTTACTGGCCACCGGTTTCTGCCCGGCGTTGTCACGCCAGCTGGTCGATAAAATGCCCGACCTGACGCTGGACGCCGGCATGCGCTGGATCAAGGCAGCGCTGTCGCACAATCTGCCCACCATCGGCAACGCAGACGATCTGATTGCACGGGGTGGCATTTACGCTTTTATCGGCCCCACCGGTGTCGGCAAAACCACCACCGTGGCCAAGTTGGCGGCACGCTGCGCTTTGCAGCACGGTCCGGAATCGGTGGCGCTGCTCACCACTGATAGCTACCGGATCGGCGCGCAGGATCAGCTGCGCATTTACGGCCGCATTATCGGCGTGCCGGTGCACGACGTTAAAGATGACACCGACCTGGCGCTAACGCTGTCCGATCTGCATGACCGCCACCTGGTCTTGATCGATACCGTGGGTATGGGCCAGCGCGACCAACGCATCAGCGAGCAGCTGGCCATGTTCTCGCACGACCGCGTTGCCACCGTGCTGTTGCTGGCCGCCAATGCCGCACCCGCCACGCTGGATGATGTGGCGCGGCGCTATAAAAACCCGCTGCTGGCGGGCTGCATACTGACCAAGCTGGATGAGGCCATGAGCCTGGGCGGCTGTCTGGATGTGGCCATCCGCCATCGCCTGGCCTTGCAGTTTGTGACTAATGGCCAGCGTGTGCCGGAAGATCTGCACCGCGCCAACGTCGATTATCTGATCGACCGCGCGTTTCGCTCGCAAGGCGACAACCCGGCCTTCCAGCTACGCCAGGACGAATATCCGCTTTATATGGGCGCCAGCCCGGCGTAACCGAAGCGCCGCTCGACATCCCGCCAGGCCCGCGTCGTGCTAGCTGGCGCGATCAGGCGGCAGG
>BBFD01000650.1 GCA_001313065.1 Silvimonas sp. JCM 19000 | reverse complement strand
GGCGACCGGGCGTGGTGGTTTGGGCCATTCGCCGGGCAACATCGGCAACCAGCGCGGCGCCTGCAGCCGCATTTCACCAAAGGGCTCGCGCTGCACCTGCGTCAACATCATCTTGCGCGCGGTGCTCCAGGTATTGGCCACGTCCTCTTGCAACACGCCCGCCAGTAGCCAGTTCGGTCTGCACCTCGCTTTGCCACCAGCCCCGGTCCAGCGCATGTGCCAGCCGCAAAGCAGAATGCTGCAACACCACGCGTGGCCCGCCTTCGGCCGCCGGCGTCATCAGCGTGAGCACGGCTTCGGGAAAGCGCCAGGCACTGAACAATTCATGCGCGGCGCCCGGCGCGGGAGGCTGGGCGGTTTCGGTGCTGGCCAGGGTATACAGAATGGGCGGCACACAAGCCATCAGCGCGGCAATAAACACTTCGTCCAGGCGGGCGTCCATGCGCCGATTGGCGTAGTCGCGCGTCAGGCGCGCCGCAAAGCGGCCATCCACCACCAGTTTCTGGATGCGTTCATAGGCTTGCGGGTGGGCGGGCAGGATCAGATCTTCCAGCACCGGCATGCGGCTGAAGCGATCCAGAAACGGCGCCGTACCGAATAATTGCAACGCGTTGTCGATGCTGACGATATCGGCCGACAGACTGGAGCGCATGCGCTGGTTGACCACGCGCAGCACCTGCGCCGTCAACAGCGGATCGCGCAGCACCAGATCAACCACATCGGCGGGCCGCACGCGTTCGGCGCGGCGCAGCATGGGCTGCAATTGCTCGTGGCTGCGCTGCAACATGGGCAGCGCGCGGCCCGACCAGTAGTCGATCCACGGCTGATGCGTCATCGGTGATGCCATATATAAAGTCTGCTGTTTTTTCCAGTCTTCCACCTCGACAATCTCGTCAGGCGGAACACCGGGGATTGCAAAACTGTTGCTGATCAGACGGCTGCCGGGCTGCCACTCTTGCTGCAGTTTAAGCCACAGAGCGGCCATCGGCTCAGGCGAAAGATAAGCATAGATGACGTCATAGCCGCCCAGGTTGAGCGCCATGGCATCGCCGCGCAGCCAGGTGGCGGCCTTGCCAGGCGCGCGCGGCCGATCAACCACGGCAGCCATG
>BBFD01000649.1 GCA_001313065.1 Silvimonas sp. JCM 19000 | reverse complement strand
CGCAGACGCGCCAGATGCACGCTGACCGAGGGCTGCGACAGATGCAGCCGTTCGGCCGCGCGCGTGACATTGTGCTCCGCCAGCAGCACATCCAGCGTGAGCAACAAGTTGAGATCCAGCTGGCGCAAATTAAGCATGGCTATACCTGCAATTCTGTAAATTCATTTCAACTATACCTGCGGCGCGCTTAGGCTTGCTTCATCAAAACGCAGGAGTTATCGCAATGAATGTCTTGTTGGTCTACGCCCATCCCGAACCGCGCTCGCTCAATGGTTCGATCAAAAAAAACTTTGTGGTGCAACGGCTGCAAGCCCAAGGCCATCAGGTGCAAGTGTCGGATTTATATGCCATGAACTGGAAAGCGCAAATCGACGCCGCCGACGCACCGCAGCGCGACGCCAGCCAGCCGTTTAACGCATCGGCCGATTCACAAACGGCTTATGCCAACGGCCAGCAAAGCGCCGATATCGCCGCCGAACAAGACAAACTGCGCTGGGCCGATGCGGTGATTCTGCAGTTTCCGCTGTGGTGGTTTTCCATGCCCGCCATCCTTAAAGGCTGGGTGGAACGCGTGTATGCCTACGGCTTTGCCTATGGCGTGGGCGAGCATTCGGATCGGCATTGGGGCGACCGTTATGGCGAAGGCAATATGGCGGGCAAACGCGCCATGCTGATCGTCACCACCGGCGGTTGGGAAAGCCACTACGGCGCGCGCGGCATCAACGGCCCGATCGATGATCTGCTGTTCCCGATACATCATGCGTGCTGCATTACCCCGGCTTTGCCGTGCTGCCGCCGTTTCTGGTGTACCGCAGCAGCCGCATGGACGCCGATCGTTTTGCCAGCATCGAAGCGCAACTGGGCCAGCGCATGGACCAGTTGTTCAGCACCACGCCGATTGCGTTTCGCCAACAGAACGCGGGCGATTATGTGATTCCGGCGCTGACGTTGCGACCCGAAATCGCCCCGGACACCAGCGGCTTTGCCGCGCACGTCGCGGCTGATCACCACACAGCAAACCGGCGCGCGCACTCGGTTTGCCACGCTGCGCCCGCATGCCGGCTGCCGCGTCCAATAACGAGGCCACCGCTCTTCACTTCTTATTGGCTGGG
>BBFD01000648.1 GCA_001313065.1 Silvimonas sp. JCM 19000 | reverse complement strand
CCAAGCCGGCCAGTGCCAAAAGCAGCGCTGGCAAATCCACCGCCAAAGCGTCCGCTAAAACCGCTGCGCCCAAAGCCGCCGCCAAGCCGGGCATCGACAGCGCGGCCAAGGCCAGCAGCAAGAAAAAAAACGGCACGGCCAAAAAAAAGTGAAAACTGGTGCGCGACACCTTCACCTTTCCGCAAGCAGATCACGACAAGATCGCCAGCCTTAAACTGCGCCTGCTCAGCCAGGGCACCGAGGCCAAGAAAAGCGAAATCCTGCGCGCTGGCCTGCAACTGCTGAGCGAACTCAGCGACGCCAGATTGAGCGCGGTCCTCGGCGGCGTGGAACGCGTCAAAACCGGTCGCCCCGCCAAGTAAAGGCGTGCATCGGCAAACAGCCCGGCCATTGCAGCCGGGCTTTTTTTTGCATGCGCGGCAAAACCGGCGCCCGCCTAGCCGACGTGCCCATCAAACAGCAGTTCCAACTTGCCACAGCGTAGCAAGCTGGCTGGCGTGACCGTGACGCGGCTCCACGGAATCCGTCCCAGGTACCACAGCTTCCAGAAGCGCAATGCCGCCGCCGGTTGTTCCGCATACAACTCCGCAAAGCTCTGCTCCTTGCCCACGCATAGCCCCGTCGCATCCAGCAATACTTCGCGCACATAGCGCGAACAAAACTGGCGGCGCGAGTGCAGATTAAAGCCGGTGTCGTACAGCAGCCGCGCACGTTGGCGCACGGCGCGGCGAATGCGGGCCTGTTCGAGCGGGCCGATGGGGATAGCAGGCCGGCTGATGGCGACGCGGCCGTGGTCCGAGCGGCGCAAAAAATCTGGAGAACGGCGTAACGCGGGTAAGCGGAAACGCGCTCTCCGCAATCATCGGCTCGGCCCCATCAATATCCATCACGATGCCGACATGGTTGGTCCAGCTGCGCGTGGCGCTTGCAACCTGAAGAAACGGCTTGATCGGAATGCGGATAAACACCACATCCCCCACATTCAGGCAGGCCGTCAGCGAGGCCGCGCTGATGCGGGTCAGCGCGGCGTCGGGCGAGCTGGCTGTATGCTGCAGCGCGCCCGAGTCGCCCACGGCGCCGGGCGAGTGTGGGCAAGCAGTGCGTTTTCGGCAAAC
>BBFD01000647.1 GCA_001313065.1 Silvimonas sp. JCM 19000 | reverse complement strand
GTCGCGCGACGCCCTGGCAGATACTCAGCGCGCAAGGCCTCCACCTGCAGCGCGCTGAAATGCCGCGCCTTGACCAGCAAATAGCCCGCCCCGTCCACGTCGGGCTGCAAGGGATGGCGCTGCCAGCGCGAGGTCAGATAGTGCCCGGAGTTCAGATGCGTAATGCGCAATAACAAATCAGCGACTACCGAGCGATACGCACCAGGCAGGCCCGCCGTCGCGCCCTCCTCTTTGCCGCCGGTGTCGTCGCGTATCGCGTTGGTGGCAAAAAAATTCATACAGCTTGCCCGCCTCATCCGGCGTGCAGCGGTACAGCACCTGTTCTGGATGCAGCGCTGGCCGCGCCAGTTGGGCCAAAGTACTGACGCCCACCCCGAGCAGGCTGCCGGTGGGCTGAAACGTACCGTCGTCGATATTGATCACGGCGGGCAAGCCACTGCCCCCCTGGCCATTGCTGGCGCCGGACCAGGTGCCGAAGCGGCCGTAGGCCGGATCGACATAGGCCGGATCGTTGGGCGACGGCAAACGGTATAACTGACGCGGACACACGCGGCCTGCACCTCTCCAAGCCGCAGCGCGCAGGCCACCAGGCCGATAAGGTAAGACAGTTTCAAGGCTGCACCGCCTGCCGCATACGGCAAACTGCGCGCTGCGCGACCGCTTCCTTGCCTGGCACAGGCTCAGGCAAGGTCACTTGGCATTGCGCGCTGGCGCTGTCACCCCAGCGCACGTGCAGCTCACGCGTTGCAGCGGGCACGCGCGCATAGAGCTGGCTTTGTTGCCCGACCAGGCCAAGCAACTGGCCATCCCCGGCATAGACATCGGCGCCAAAGGGCAAAGCAGCCCCATCGTCGCGCGTCAGCCGGAGCAGCACCGCGCGCCCGTGCCGGGTTTTGAATTGCAGACGCGGCGCGGCCCCCGCATACGGTGCCACCCGCTGCTGGCTGGATAACAGCTCGATGGCGGGGTCTAGCGTGAGCGTGCCCAGCGTCACTTCGTTGTAGCGATACGGTTGCAGCGCGGCAATCAGCGCATAACCGGCGCGATCGACCACCGCGCCAGCGCCATCACGAACGTCGGCACCGCGCGCACCGGGCGCGGCGACGATACCAAAGGTATCGGA
>BBFD01000646.1 GCA_001313065.1 Silvimonas sp. JCM 19000 | reverse complement strand
CCGACGCGCAGGCTGGCGTTTTTTTGGCGGATCAGGTGCATAGCGTGGCCGCCTGGCCCGACACTGCCTTGCTCGATGCCGCCGCGCTCGGCGTGCAGGATGCCACCACCGCCGCCGTGCTGCGGCTGGCGGATGGGCTGATCCTGATCCAGGATTTCGACCGCTTTCTGGCGCAGGACGAAGCCGCATGGCTAGACCAGGCACTGACGGCGGTGTGAGTTTGACTCCAACCCCGCTCCCTGGCAGCGCCATCCCCGAAGCCTTTCTGCTATGGCTGGGCCGCAGCACCGGCCTGAGCTATCCCGCCTCACGCTATGACGAACTGTGGCGCGGCCTGGCCGGGGTAGCGCATGAACTCGGCCTGGCGGATGCGCAAGCGGCAATGGGCTGGCTGATGACGCGGCCGTATACCCACGCCCATGCTGAATTGTTGGCTAGCCATTTATCGGTTGGAGAAACCTGGTTTCTGCGCGAGACCCCCACCCTGGATTTGCTGGAACAGCAATTGTTGCCCGAGCTGATCGAGCGCCGCCGTGGTCTGGACCGCAGCATCCGCATCTGGAGCGCCGGCTGCTGCAGCGGAGAAGAAGCCTGGACCCTGGCCATACTGCTGTCACGCTTGCTGCCGGACCTGTCGGACTGGCGCATCAGCGTGGTCGGCAGCGATATCGTGCCGCGCTTTCTGGAACGTGGCCGCACCGGGTATATCGCGAATGGTCGTTTCGCGGCACCCCCGCCTGGTTGCGCCAACGCTGGTTCCAGACCACCGCCAGCGGGCAGTTCCAGGTGGCGGCTGCATTGCGGCCGCTGGTGCAGTTTGTCTCGATCGATCTGTTCAACGACCCATTTCCGCCGGTGGCGAATCTCGCCGCCTTTGACATCATCCTGTGCCGCAATGTGTTGATGTATTTTGAGCCAGCCGCCATGCAGCGCATCGTCGACAAGCTGCGCGATGCCCTGGTCGATGGCGGCGTATTGCTGACCGGGCTGAGCGAAACCGGCCGCCAACGTTTTTTTATCGGCTTCAATCAGGAAACCGCGCTCGACGTCAGTTTTATCGCAAGGGTTTGTCGCCAGCAGCGGCATGGTTGCCGCCCCTGTCCAGCACCGCAGTGCCGAAGCG
>BBFD01000645.1 GCA_001313065.1 Silvimonas sp. JCM 19000 | reverse complement strand
GTTTTGTGGCAGCACCTTTACGCTGGCCGAGGCCGCCGCCGCGCACCAGGCGCTGAACCGGGCGCATTCTCAGGCTTGCGCCGCGCGATCTGCTCTGTGCTTGCGTTGCCGTGCCAGCAAAGCCACCGCGCCGATGCCAAGCAAGGCCCAGCTTTCGGGTTCCGGCACCGCGGTGGTGATGTTGGCACTGGTATCCACCACAAACGCAAAGGTATAGGTGCCCGGCGCGTCCACATCGATATACCGCTCAAAAAAATGCCACTCCGGCTTTCGCTGCCGCTGGCGGTCCAGCTGTGGTCATCGATGTCGCCATTGGTGGGTTCGCTGCCGAAATTGGTCTCGAACAGATTGCTGGTGGTGACTTGTGCCCACGACTGCATGCCCACCACCGAGGCGGTAAAGGTATAGGGCAGGCGCATCCAGATGGTGCCGGGCGCAGTCACGTTTACGGTCCAGGTGCTGCCTAGCTGGATGCCAGCCCAACCGTTGTCCCCGTTCACCTGCGCGTAGTCGCGCATAGTCGGCTGGCCCGCGCTGCCGTCGGTGCTGACCAGGCCGGACTGACCATTGGGAAAGCTGAAGGTGGCATTGGGATCGGTCGACGTCCAGGCGCCAGCGGGGTCGTAATAGACGTAGGAAAACGGCGAGTAATCCCCCAGCGTTACCGTGCCGGTACTGCCGGGTCGGTCGATAAAACTGAGCGCCGCCTGATCCCAGTAAATAGACAGGCCCGCGTTGACCTGCGCCTCGGCAAAGACGCAGGGGCTGAGCAGCAGGCTGGCAATAAACCCGATCGCACGTTGCATGACGGCACTCCTTATCCAGGGCTAGATAGAAGCTGCATGTCAGCATAGCTAAAGCAATTACGAAAGTAGCGGCCGCCTGGACGGCGCGGCAATCGATCAATGGCCGCCTTGTGTAGGTGCAACGCCCCTTTTTTTGTCGCGCCCGCCTGCCCCAGAACGAGCAGGGCACCTGGCAGCGATTGCCGTTGCCGCCGACAGCGCGCCCAGCCCCCCGCGCGCACACTGCAATCTCACCCGCAGCCAGACAAAGCGGGAACCCCACACGACTGAATGGAGAAGGACGATGGCTGATACCAAAGATCTGAAGCACGAACCGAATCACG
>BBFD01000644.1 GCA_001313065.1 Silvimonas sp. JCM 19000 | reverse complement strand
GCGCGACGGCCGGTGCAGACCGTACACAGCGTGCAGCCGCTCGGGGCGATTTCGGCCGATTTCTACGCCAGCTATCTGCACGCAGTAGCCGGGCTGGCCCAGCCGCATATTCCGCACAGCGTGGCGCAACAACGCATGCTCGAGATGCTGTTGTGGCTGGCCGAAGCAGGGGTGCAGTTTTCGCCCGATACCCGCAACAGCCTTGGCCAGCGTTTGCGTCAGCTGTTTTTGAGCGATCCGGCGCGACCGTGGAGCGCGGCCGAAGTCGCCCACCATTGCGCCACCAGTGAGGCCACGTTGCGCCGCCGCCTGGCGCAAGAGCAATTGACGCTGAGTGCGCTGCTGAACGAGGTCCGCATGGCCAGCGCACTGACCTTGCTGCAATGCACCTCGCAGCCGGTCACGCAGATTGCGCTGGCGGTGGGTTATGACTCGGCTTCGCGCTTTGCCATCCGGTTTCGGCAACGCTACGGCTTTGCCCCCACCGGCATCCGCGGGCACCAACGCGCGGCGGCCTGACTGCCGTTTTCGCGACTGTTCTCAAAGCCGATACAAATCAGCGACAAACCTGGGGCGACGCATTGGGCAAAGCCAGGCGGCATGCTATAACCCTGCGACCATCTTCAGGGTTACACCATGCCGCAACGCCGTGTCGCGCTGCCCCTTCCGCTGACCTTCCTCGCGTTGATCTGGGCGCTGATTGCCGCTGATTACGCCGGTTTGCGGCTGACTGCGGCGGTCGATCACTGGAGCAATGACCGCCTGCTGGCGCGCCATGCCCAACAGCGTGCGGCGGCAGCGGATGTGGTCATCGTCAATATCGATCAGGCCAGTTTGACCGCGATGCAGGACGACGCGGGCAGCTGGCCATGGCCGCGCGCCATCCACGCCGAAATGCTCAACGGCCTGGCCCAACAACATCCGCGCGCCATCGTGTTTGATCTGATGTTTAACGAGCCCGACGCATTCCGCCCCGACAGCGATCAGCTGTGGCAAAACAGCGTCAACGCGCAACGCGCCTTGCTGTATCTGCCCAGCGTGCAGCTGGCCGATGGCAACGGCCCCAAATTGCGTGATCTGCCGCCCAGCCTCGGCCTGCGGCGCAGCGCCGGGGCCGACCCCGACGCAGCCTGC
>BBFD01000643.1 GCA_001313065.1 Silvimonas sp. JCM 19000 | reverse complement strand
GAAAATCCGTGCTTGGGCCTGCACGCCTTTACCAGAAAAAAGCGCATTGGGGATCTCTGCCTGTACAATTTGAACCAGCGCCTGGGCATGGGCCCGGGGGCAGTATCGGTGCTGGGGTTGAGGGCTTGGTGTACGGCAGGATGCGGTAGGGTGCTCTGTTGCGGCAAAGGAAACAACGACTCTCTATCGGGCAGTCACGCAAGGTGAGCTGAAGCAAATTCAGGCTACTGGCAAGTTTGAGGCTGGCGCGAATTCTCTGGGTGGTAAGTGGTTTGCTGAAACCTCAGAGCACGCAGAGCAATGGGGCAATGTGATGAACGGCCCCGGCAACTCGACAATCTTGCACGTGGAAATGCCAACTGCTCAAGCCAGCCAGCTCATGCGGCTAGATCGGTTGGATGACATTGGCCCAGCACGTTACGGCGAACTAGACCAGTTGTTAGGAGTGACCATCAAATGTTAGCTGCTGATTACTGGCGAGGAGTCTTGGTAATGGCCGAGTCTGTTAAGGTGCGCGTGCAGTGGTCACCGGAGAAGTTGGCGAATTTGCCGTCATCCAATACTTATTCCACTGTGGCAAAGTTTTCTGAAGATGCTGCGACGTGGCCTAGTGAGGCATGGAGTGTGGTATTGGAATTCGATTCTCCGGTCGTTGCGCATGCTGCTTCGTTCAATGCAACGGCTCGATTCCTTATGCCAACGGCGCCGATTGAGAGATTGAAGCCAGGCTGTATTTTTTGAGCTATACGAAGGCTTCAAACGTACAGCTACCGTCAACGTGCTTTAAGCATTGATCACTTTAGGAGACGACTTCCCGTCTTCGCTCATTTCATCAAGCCGGTGCCGAGAAATCCGCACCGGCTTTTTTGCTGCCTGCTCGAATCGTTGCCGACGCGCCACGTCGGTAAATCCCCATCGTCGTGGGCGAGCAGCAGGGAGGACACGCCGGCAGCGGCAGCGACAGCGAGCGCGCCGCCTTGCTGGCCTTGCTCGATGAAGAAGCCCAGGAAGAAGAGGACGACACGCCATGAGCAAACGCCCCAAGCGCACAATCACGTTACGCCTGCCCGACGAATTCCTGGACGTGTGCGAGGAAGACGGCATAGCCCCGGAAACCCTGCTGCGCGGCTTCGTCGCCGACTTGGCCGGCATCATC
>BBFD01000642.1 GCA_001313065.1 Silvimonas sp. JCM 19000 | reverse complement strand
CCGAAGGCAGCCAGGCCGCACGTACGTCCTCCGGCGAAATCGGCCTCGTCACCGGCGCAATGGCCGATACCGCCGCGCAAATGACGCAACTGCAAACCGATATCCGCCGCATCGACCATGTGGTGAATGTAATCCGCGGCCTGGCGGATCAGACCAATCTGCTGGCGCTCAACGCCGCCATCGAAGCCGCCCGCGCCGGTGAGCAAGGCCGTGGCTTTGCCGTGGTGGCCGACGAAGTGCGCAACCTGGCCGAACATACCACCCGCTCGGCGGGCGAGATTACCGCGATGATCAATGCCATCCAGGCGGGCGTAAACCAGGTGACCGACAGCATGGGCAGGAGCCTGAGCCGCGCGGGCGTGGTCTCGGATACCGCAGAAAAAAAACCTCGCTCACCATGCAGGACATCGAGCACGGCACCCGCGCCATTGCCAGTGCCATCACCGTCATCGACGGCGCGCTGGCCGAACAACGCACCGCCAGCCACGGTCTGGCCAGCAGCATGGAAACGGTGGCACGCATGGCCGAAGAAAACAGCGCCACCGTGCGCGGTCTGGCCACGGCGTCGATGCAGCTGGATGGGCTATCGGCGCATTTGCAGACCGTGGTGACGCGGTTCCGGCTGTAGTGGGGCCGGTTCAGGCGCGCAGGATGCTGATGCCCTTGGCTTGCAGCGCTTGCGTAATCGCGGCATCGGCCTGTTGCTCGACAATGATGGTGCTTGCCAGTGTCACCGCACCAATTGCATAACGCGATGCCGCGTTCAGCTTGTCCATCGACGCCAGCACCACCGTCTCGGCCGCTCTGGCCGCCAGCGCGCGCTTGATATACGCCTCTTCCATATCGCCGGTACTCAAGCCTCAGTCGGGTGCACGCCGGTCACGCCCATAAAGTAAAGGTCGGCATGAATATGCGACATCGCCTCGATCGCCGCGGCGCCGACATTAACCACCGAATGCTTGTACAAGCGGCCGCCGATCATGATGACCTCAATCGAAGGATGGTCGACCAGCGCCACGGCCACAGTCGGGCTATGCGTGACCACGGTGGCAGCCAGCGACAGCGGCAGATGCTTGACCAGCTCGGCTGAGGTGGTGCCGCCGTCCAGAATGACGATCTGGCCGGGCGCGATCATCGCCGCCGCAGCGCGGCCG
>BBFD01000641.1 GCA_001313065.1 Silvimonas sp. JCM 19000 | reverse complement strand
CATGCCCGCCCAGCACGCCAGCATGCCGCCGCCCAAGGCACCGCAGGCCAGGATCAGACTGCGGCGCAGCAGTGCACGCAGCATGCACGCGGATGAATGTCTTAATCGCATAAAAGCCCCTGTTGCGTCACCCGCGGCGCTTTGAATTGACGCCCTTGTTATCGCTTTGGCGTCGGCGTCCGTCGGGCTGCCATCCGCGCTGGATTATGCAAGAAGTGTTGAAGCGCGCCAGGGCGCATGTGTAGCGAACCATGTCAAAACCGGCCGCCCTGGCCTGGGCTTACCAATTGAAACAAAGCAGACACATATGGCCTGAACTTGAAAGCCTGGCGTAGGACTGCCGCAATTCCGGCGTGGGTTAAGCCGCCGTCAGCAGGCGCCGTGGGCGGGGGACGATTCCTACAGCAAGAGACGATGCCCGCTTGCAGCGATGTTGCCTGCGCTCGACCAGACTTCTGTTGTTGCCAAGCCTGGGGGGCGTTTGTGAATACGGTGAATACTCTGGTGCAATCCTTGCACGCCACCCTGGCCGACCACGCCGACGCGGTGTTGGCTACGGTGGTCAAAGTAGAAGACTCGGCCTATCGCCGCCCGGGCGCACGCATGCTGGTGTGCGCCGATGGCCAGCACAGCGGCACGGTCAGCGGGGGCTGTCTGGAAGGCGAAATTGTGCGTAAAGCATGGTGGCTGACTTCCGGCGGCGCGCCGGTGGTGTGCCGCTATGACACCGGTGCAGGCGAGGATGCCGAGTGGACGTTTGGCCTGGGCTGCAACGGCGCCGTGCACATTCTGCTGGAACACATCCGTCACGGCGCACCGCTGCTGCAATGGCTGGAACGCATCGCGCAGCAGCGTCGTGCCGGGGCCTGCGCGGTGGTGATCGGCCGCACCGGGTCGGCAATATCGACGTCGGCAACGCGTGTTTATCGACCCGGATGGCAGCGTGCATGGCGAACTGGCCGAGCCGTCGCTCAGCCAGGCCGTTCGCCGCGATCTGGGCGCGACGTTGCAACACGGCAGCTCGCAGTTGCACCGCTACCCCGTTGGCAACGGCGAGGTCGAAGTGTTTCTGGAAGTGCTGAAGCCGCCACAGATCTGGTGATCTTTGGCGCCGGCCACGACGCGGTCCCGCTGGCGCAAATGGCCAAAGCGCT
>BBFD01000640.1 GCA_001313065.1 Silvimonas sp. JCM 19000 | reverse complement strand
CCGCGCCGCGCCGCTGAGCACGGGCAATCCGGTTACCGTCGCTTTTGGCGCCTTGCGCGAGGCCGCCCGCCACCGGGACTTCTGGTTGCTGTTCTTCAGCTTCTTTGTCTGCGGCGCCAGCACCAATGGCTACATCGGCACGCACTTTATTGCCATGTGCGGCGATCACGGCCTGAATGAAGTCCAGGGCGCCAGCATTCTTGCCAGCATGGGTGCGCTGGATCTGATCGGCACCACCGCGTCGGGTTGGCTATCGGATCGGTTCAATAGTCGCGTGCTGCTGTTCTGGTACTACGGCTTGCGCGGGCTGGCGTTGATTTTCCTGCCGTGGGCGTTTGGCATCGAATACTTCGGCCTGCCTGTATTTGCCCTGTTCTACGGTCTGGACTGGATTGCGACCGTACCGCCGACGGTGCGTCTGACCACCGATATCTTTGGCAGTCAGAAGGCACCGATCGTATTTGGCTGGATTGTAGCTGGCCATCAACTGGGCGCGGCCTTTGCTGCCCTCGGCGCGGGCGTGCTGCGCTCCAGCCTGGGCAACTACACGCTGGCCACCATGATTTCGGGCGGGCTGTGTTTGATCAGCGCGCTGGTCGTGCTGCGTATTTACCGCCGCCCCGCGCTGGTCATGGCCTGAGCCGCGTCAACACACCCGCACAGCAAAAAAAACGCGTTACCCGCAGCGCCGCGGCGGCGGCACGGGTAACGCGTTCTGACTTCATGCAGATGCGGGATCGGATGCGGCGGTTTATTGGCAGTCTTTTTCAGCGTCCGACTTGCTTTCTTTACGGATCGACATAAAGAAGGCCACGCAAACCTGGGTCTGCTGGTTCTGCCATTGCGTGGTGCAGGTATTCAGCGTGGCAGTAGGGTCAGCGGCCGGGGTCTGGCCCATATTGGCTTGCCAGCAGGCCACGGTCAGATCCTGCAACATCACTTGCTTGCCCGCCTCGTTGGCTGCTTTGACATCACCGCCATGACCGGCCGGATCGGATGCATACCAGATCAGGCTGGGATGGTTGCCACCGAGCACCGGCACGGTCTGGCCGGGCTTGGGGCTAATGCTGGTCAGCGTCAGCACATTCACGGGCGGCAATTTGTAATAACTGGACAGCCAGGCGCGCGCGGCCCGCCCATCGCCACCATGGCACGCG
>BBFD01000639.1 GCA_001313065.1 Silvimonas sp. JCM 19000 | reverse complement strand
CCGCACGTAAACGTCGGCACCATCGGTCACGTTGACCATGGCAAGACCACCCTGACCGCTGCGATCACCACCATCCTGTCGAAGAAATTCGGCGGCGAAGCCAAGGGTTACGATCAAATCGATAGCGCGCCGGAAGAAAAGGCTCGCGGTATCACGATCAACACCGCTCACGTTGAATACGAAACCGAAACCCGCCACTACGCTCACGTAGACTGCCCGGGTCACGCCGATTATGTGAAAAAACATGATTACCGGCGCGGCTCAGATGGACGGCGCCATTCTGGTGTGTTCGGCTGCTGACGGCCCGATGCCGCAAACCCGCGAGCACATTCTGCTGGCCCGCCAGGTTGGCGTTCCGTACATCATCGTGTTCCTGAACAAGTGCGACATGGTTGATGATGCCGAGCTGCTGGAACTGGTTGAAATGGAAGTGCGCGACCTGCTGAGCAAGTACGACTTCCCGGGCGATGACACCCCGATCATCCAGGGTTCCGCACTGAAGGCGCTGGAAGGCGACCAGTCGGACATCGGCGAACCGGCCATCTTCAAGCTGGCTGCTGCACTGGACTCCTACATTCCGGAACCGGAACGTGCCATCGACGGTACCTTCCTGATGCCGGTTGAAGATGTGTTCTCGATCTCGGGTCGCGGTACCGTTGTGACCGGTCGTGTTGAGCGCGGCATCATCAAGGTCGGTGAAGAAATCGAGATCGTCGGTATTGCTCCGACCATCAAGACCACTTGCACCGGCGTGGAAATGTTCCGCAAGCTGCTGGATCAAGGTCAAGCTGGCGACAACATCGGCGCGCTGCTGCGCGGTACCAAGCGTGAAGAAGTTCAGCGCGGTCAGGTTCTGGCCAAGCCGGGCTCGATCACCCCGCATACCGACTTCACCGCTGAGATCTACGTGTTGTCGAAAGACGAAGGTGGTCGTCACACCCCGTTCTTCAGCAACTACCGTCCGCAGTTCTACTTCCGTACCACCGACGTGACTGGCGCGATCAGCCTGCCGGAAGGTACTGAAATGGTCATGCCGGGCGACAACGTAACCATCACTGTTGCCTGATCGCTCCGATCGCCATGGAACAAGGTCTGCGCTTCGCTATCCGCGAAGGTGGCCGTACCGTTGGCGCCGGCGTTGTTGCCAAGATTGTGAAATAAG
>BBFD01000638.1 GCA_001313065.1 Silvimonas sp. JCM 19000 | reverse complement strand
CCGGCGCCCGCCGTCGCTGCACCCGCCACGGCGGCAGCTGCCCCGGCATTAGCAGGTGGCGACGGGATGTCCGAATTGGCCGAACCGGCCCGCACCATGTTTACCCAGATCGGCCAGCTCACGCGCAAATTGCACGACACGCTGCGCGAACTGGGTCTGGACAAATCGCTGGAAAAAGCGGCCTCGCAAATCCCTGATGCGCGCGATCGCTTGTCCTATGTGGCCAACATGACCGAGCAGGCCGCCGAGCGCACGCTGAACGCGCTCGATGCAGCCAAGCCGCTGCAGGATGGTATTTCGGATACCGCCAAAGCGCTGTCGGGCGACTGGGACAAACTGTTTGCCAAACAGTTATCGGTGGACGAGTTCAAGCAGTTGGTGGCGCGTACGCGCACCCATCTGACCCAGACGCAATCGTCTTCGGAGCAGATTTCCAGCCAGATGCTGGAAATCATGATGGCGCAAGACTTCCAGGACCTGACCGGTCAGGTGATCAAGAAGATCCTGACCATGTCCAAGGAAATGGAAACACATCTGCTTGAGTTTCTGCTGACCTTCTCGCCGCAAGGTGCGCGCGACGAAGGCCTGCTGAATGGCCCGGTGGTCAATACCGAAGGCCGTACCGATGTGGTCACCAATCAGGAACAGGTGGATGACCTGCTGGAAAGCCTGGCTTCTGATCATTTGATCAGCGCCCGCGCCTGACGCGTCACCCTGGCAACACACATGCAACTGGAACAGAGAGCCGATATGAGTGAATTCACCGGCATGGACGAGCTCTTGCAGGATTTCCTCACGGAAGCCACCGAGCTGTTGTCTGACGTGGACAACAAACTGGTGGAGCTGGAAAAACGGCCTGACGACCGTAATCTGCTCAACGATATTTTCCGCGGCTTTCACACCATCAAAGGTGGCGCGGGCTTTCTCAGTGTCGATGCCATGGTCAGCCTGTGTCATCGCACCGAAAACCTGTTCGACAAGCTGCGCAATGGCGAAATGAAGCTCGACCCCGAGATCATGGACACCATCCTGGCCGCCACGGCCATCGTGCAGGACATGTTTGTGATGTTGCAGCAGGGCCGCATGCCAGGCCCGGCCGATGCCGGTGTGTTGGCAGCGCTGGATAACGTGCTGGAAGGCGGCTCGCCGGTCAAAGCTGCTGCGCCCG
>BBFD01000637.1 GCA_001313065.1 Silvimonas sp. JCM 19000 | reverse complement strand
GGCCCATGACTTCCACCCGCGCCATCAAGAAATGGGCGATACCGTGCGCGTGTCCTCAGGCCGGCTCGGGGTATTGCTGAATGAACTCGAATCATTGCTGGGCCTGAAGCAAGAGGCTGCGCACCGGGTGGCGTCGATCCGCGCCTTGCATGACGAAGTCAGCACCTGGCGGCGTGATCGCGCCCGCGCAGTGCTGGGCTTGCGCGTGGCAGCGCGGCAGCAGAATACCGACAGCAGCGGCGAACTTGCGCGTTGGCTGGAGGTGAATACCCAAGACGAGCTATTCGGCAAGCAACTGCAAGACAAGCTGGCGCATATGGAACACGCGGCGCGGCAGCAACAACGCGCCACGGCCTCGCTGGTGGATCAGTTACTCGATGACGTCAAACAAGTGCTGCTGCAACCGGCGGCGGTCTTGCTGGATCTGGTGCCCCGGCTGGCGCGCGACCTGGGCGTAAGCACCGGCAAGCAGGTCGACGTGCTGCTGGAAGGCCAGAGCATAGAAATTGACCGCCGCATTCTGGAACAACTCAAAGACCCGTTGATCCATCTGGTGCGCAACGCCATCGATCACGGCCTGGAAGCGCCCGAACAACGCCGCAGCCTGGGCAAACCGGAGCGCGGCCAGCTCAGGATTTCGGTAGCGCCTTATGACGGCGGCAAAGTGCTGTTATGCATCGAAGACGACGGCGCCGGGATCGCGCTGCAGCGCATACGCGAAGTGGCCTTGGCGCAGGGCCGTTATACCGCAGCGCAACTCGACGCGATGGACACCGCCACGCTGCGCAATCTGATCTTTGAAACCGGCTTTTCCACCAGCCCCATCCTGACCGATTTGTCCGGCCACGGTCTGGGCCTGGCGATCGTGCGCGAGAAGGTGGAAAAGCTGGGTGGTCATCTATTGCTGCAAGCGCCCGCGGCGGGTGGCACGCGCTTTGAAATGCTGTTGCCTGCCACGCTGGCGACCTTCCGTGGCGTGCTGGTCAGCGCGGGTGAGCGTCAGTTTGTGCTGCCGACGCGCCACGTTGAACGCGTGTTGCGTTTGCCCGCCAGCGCCGTCGGCAGCATGGGCAGCAAGCCCAGTACCCGCATCGGGGATGAGGCGATCGCGGTGGTGCGTCTGAGTGAAACGCTGGGCTGAGCGGCGCGGCGCCGCGCCGCTCAATGAC
>BBFD01000636.1 GCA_001313065.1 Silvimonas sp. JCM 19000 | reverse complement strand
CGTAGCCACCGGCTCGGGCGTGAGTGCAAACGCCAGGCCGGTTGCGAGTGCCAGCAGCAGCGCCAGCAGCGTGCTGTGTGTGGGCATACGCATCAGTTTCTCCCTTGCCGCGTTCATCAGCCACAGAACATAACGCCCGGTGCTCACCGGGCGTTATCTTTGCGTTCAGCCAGCAATCAGCGCGCGCTGATTGCCACCAGCACCGTGGCCTGCGTGGTCAGCCCCCGGTTATCCAGCACCGTAACCTTGAGCGGGTAATTGCCTGCCACCGGCTTGGCCCAGCTATAAGTCAGCGTCGGGCCGCTCATGGCAAAGGTCATGCCCAGCGGCGCGCCGTCGATCGTAATCTGCAGCCAGCTTGCTCCGGCATCAGCCAGACCGATGGTGCCGGTCAGCGCCGTGCCCGCTACGCCTTTGGAGCCACTCGCTGTAATTACCGGTCCGGCATTGGCGATCTGTACGGTGTACACGCCTTTGCCGGTGGTCGCTGTCTTGCTGTCTTTGGCCGTTACCGTCACGGCATAGGTCCCCACCACCGGCGACGCCCAACTGATCACCCCCGCTGCCGAGATACTCATGCCAGTCGGCGCCCCCGTCAGCGTATAGCTCACCGGATTGCTGCTGCTCACCGCCACCTGAAAACTCAACGCCGTGCCCGGACGGCCGCTGATGGTGGCGCTGCTGACCAGCGGCGGCTGCGCGGCGGCGACGGTCACGCTATACACCGCACTGCCGGTCTGACCGGTCACGCTGTCTTTGGCGCTGGCGGTGACGGAATAAGTGCCCGCCAGCGGCGTCGGCCACGTGACGGTGCCGCTACTGCTGACCGTCATCCCGGCCGGAGCGCCGCTCAAGCTATACGTCAGCGCATTGCTGCCGCTGGCCGAAACCGTAAACGTCAGCGCCGTGCCCACCGTGCCGCTAATGCTGGCGGCCGTGACCACCGGCGCCGGAGTCGCCACTGTCGAGCCGGACAAGGTATTGAGCAAACTGCCAATATTGGGCGTGCCCAGACCCGAGACGCTGTCGTAGCCCGCTTTGGCCGAACAGGTGCTGCAGGTGCCATCCGAACCCTTGCTGATATCGGCAAACGTACTGGCATAAGTGCCCGCCACCGCGCCAATCTGCTGATATAACACCGCGTGCGGCGTACCCAGCGCAACCTTGCCTCCGGTCGC
>BBFD01000635.1 GCA_001313065.1 Silvimonas sp. JCM 19000 | reverse complement strand
GCGGTGCGCTGCCGGCTTGCGGCGGCGGCGGGGTTTGATCAGCCAGCGCCACGCCAGCCAGCAAGGAAGAAGAAATCAGTGCAGTTGCAAAGAGAGTACGGATCATCGTTCACCTCTGAGGGGTTATCGGTTTGGGTCAGCCGGGTCTGGACGTCGAGGAGGTCCAGCCAGGCTGCGAAATGCTCAGTCCACAGTGTGCACCGCGCATTTGTTAAGGTGGGTTAACTCAATGAAAAGCCTGAGTAAAGTTCTGTGTCGCTGTATCAGCGACGGTCGTGGTCCCGACCGTGGTCGTCGTGATGATCCCAACCGTTGCGGCCCCGGTCATCAAAGTGCGGTCGACCGGCGTAATAGCCGCCGCGCGGCGGGTAATACGCCACCGGACGCGGTTGCACATACACCGGGCGCGGTGCCACGTAGACCGGGGCCGGACGGACATAGACCGGGGCGGGCGCTACATAGACCGGTGCGGGCTGATACCCGATGGCCACCGGTGCCACCGGCACGCCCAGGCCTATGCTGACGGAAACGTGCGGGTTGGCCATGGATGCGCCTGCGCTCAGACCAAGAACCAGACCCGAAGCAACAAGCAGACGTTTTGCATTCAACTTCAACATGGGGCACCTCCTGTTAGATGGCGGGGGGCGGCGCTGGAAACCTGCGGCGCCGTGTTCCTTTGCGTGATGCCACTATGCGACGCTGCCTCGTAAACCTGGGTCAACAGAGTGAAAAGATTGCGTAAATGCGGGCCGCTTCACTTGGTGGTTGCAGGCCGGATCGGCGAAGATGTGAGCGTGATCACTACATAAAAGTCAAAGGACCGCGCCATGCGTATTTTGCTGGTCGACGATGACGTCGAGCTCTGCACCATGCTGGTGGAATACCTGGCCACGGAAGGCTTTGAAGCCGATGCCGTACACGATGGCGAATCCGGCGTGGCCGCCGCGCTGACGGGCCAATATGCCATCGCCGTACTCGACGTGATGATGCCGCGCCTGGGCGGGATCGAGACGCTGCGGCATATCCGCGAAAAAAAAGCCGCATGCCGGTCATCATGCTGACGGCCAAGGGTGACGATATCGACCGCATTATCGGGCTGGAACTGGGCGCGGATGATTATGTGCAAGCCCTGTCAGCCGCGCGAGCTGGTGGCGCGGCTGCGCGCCATTCTGCGCCGCACCGGCA
>BBFD01000634.1 GCA_001313065.1 Silvimonas sp. JCM 19000 | reverse complement strand
CTTCCAGCGCGCGGCCGATGCGCTGGCTGTCGCCCGGCTCCAGCCGTGCTGCGGTAATCGGATCAAGCTGCGCCAGGCGCGCGTGCAGCGCAGGCCAACCGTGTTCAGCTGCGTCGGCTTCCAGTTGCACGCGCAATGCCGCGTCGGCTTGTGGCAGATCATGCATGCCATGTTGCAGCGTATTGAAATACAGCATGGTGCCGCCCACCAGCACCGGCACTTTGCCGCGCGCGGTGATCTCGGCCATCAAGGCCAGCGCATCCTCGCGAAAGCGCGCGGCGGAATAACTGGCTTCGGGCGAAATAATGTCGATCAGATGATGTGGTGCCCGCGCCAGTTCTTGCGGCGTGGGCTTGGCGGTGCCGACATCCATATCGCGGAATACCAACGCTGAATCGACCGAAATCAATTCCACCGGCAGACCGCTGCTGACCAGTTCAATGGCTGATGCGGTTTTGCCGCTGGCAGTGGGGCCCATCAAGAAAATGGCAGTAGGCAGTTGCGACATCAGGCGCGCGCTCGTCGACGGGAAATCGTGGATAAAACCATGCTGGTGCCCATGGCGATCAGCGCAGCGGGAATCGCGGCCCAGCCGCCCATAAGCTGAGCCAGCGCGGGCAAGGCCAGAAAGCACAGGCCAAAGCCGATCAGGCCGGTCAGAAAGCCGCGTAATTGAAACAGCAAGGCATTGCGATCGCCGCTGAGCATGGTAAACGCCGGGATAACCGTGGCGGCAACCGGCCCGCCCGAAAGCACCCCGGTGAGCGATTGGCCCAAGGTTTGCGACAAGCTGCTCAGCCCGGCCACCAGGACAAAGGCTGCGGCCATGCGGATGGCCAGTTCGGAGTGCGGCATAGGCGCGCCACGCGGCAAACCCGTGGGGCGCGGCAGCAATTTGATGGCCAGTGCCAATGCGCCCAGCGCGCTGATACAAACCCACTGCTGCTGCGCCAGACCAGTCAGCGCCAAAGTCACGGCCACCGCCAGATAGGCCAGCCAGCCGCAGAGCAAACTGCCGCGCCAGCCCAGACGGCCAAAGGTATAGCCGAGCGCCAGCATATACACAGCGTTGGCCCATAAACCGAAGGCGCCGAGCGGGCGGTGGCCAGTGCGTAGTCCTGCCCAAAGGCCAGCCACAGCGCCAGCGTCACGCAGCCGGCCACCAGCGGCAAGCCGCCGATCATGCCCG
>BBFD01000633.1 GCA_001313065.1 Silvimonas sp. JCM 19000 | reverse complement strand
CACAGCGTGTCGCCCGCACTGGCCGGACGGACCCAGACCAGCCGCGCCAGATCAATACCGGCTTGTTGCCAGGCGGGTGCGTACGGCACACACGGCGGCGCCACCAGTACCAGCTCGCGTTGGCGCGCGATGTCTTGCAAGGCTGGCCACAACAGGCTGAGTTCGCCACTGGCGGCGCCTTTGGCTACCAGGACTTCAGCCATGCTGGCGGGCTGCCAGCCGCCATCGGGCAAAGCCTGATCCAGCGTCGCGTAGCCAGTCTTGATCACATCAAAGCGATGTTGCATGCGCCCATCGCCGCGCCAGATGGCCGGATGGCGCAACACATCGGCCAGTTCGGGGGCTGCCATGGGATGCCTGCGGAAAATTCTGAACAAGCGCCATCATATAGAACGAATGTTCTACATGGCAAAGCCGCACGATAAACGTGTGGCTTAGGAATATTCTGAAAAAAACCCTTCACGGCAGGGCCATGCTGGCTTTAGCGTGGTGATGAACTGACAGGTTTGTTAGAATCCGGCAGCTTGATTTCCCAGTCGCCCACCCCGGAACACATATCATGAGCTTGCGACGCGTCGCCCTCGCACTGATCCCCTTTGCTTTTGCCGCTGCGCAAGTCTTTGCTGGCGATGTCGAAGACATCCAGCAGCTGCTCAAGGCCAAACAGTACCCCGCCGTCCTCGAACGCGCCGATGCGTATCTGGCCAAAAATCCGAAAGACGCCCAGGTGATGTTTACCCGCGCACTGGCCCTGGTCGAACTGGGCCGGGTGGACGACGCGATCAAGGCGTTCAACGCGCTCTCGACTGAATATCCGCAACTGCCCGAGCCCTATAACAATCTGGCCGTGTTGTATGCCCAGCAAAACCAGCTGGACAAAGCGCGCACCGCGCTGATGATGGCCATCCAGACCAACCCGTCCTACGCCATCGCCCACGAAAACCTTGGCGATCTGTATGCGCGCCTGGCTTCGCAGGCTTATGACAAAGCACTGCAACTGGAAAGCAACAACCAGGTCGTGCAGACCAAGCTGACGCTGGTGCGCGAACTGTTCAGCAACAACCCGGCGATGGTGCCCAAGGGCGGCAGCAAAGTGGCGAGCGCCAAGGCACAGCCTGCTGCGACCCTGCCACCCAAAGCAGTCGCAGCGCCCACCCTGGCGCCCACGCCGCGTGTGACGCCAACCACACGGCCGAGCG
>BBFD01000632.1 GCA_001313065.1 Silvimonas sp. JCM 19000 | reverse complement strand
CCAGCCCGCAAGGCGCGCCGCGCTGCCCGGCTAATCCCTACCGACGCAAGTTGCTGGTCACGCCGTTCTGGTTGCGACAACCGGCGCAAGCCACCGATATGAAGCAGCTCAGCGGCGGCATCCAGCAGCTGTTCATGCAGAAACTGGCGGCAGCAACTGGCTGCCGAGTGCGTCGCAAGTGGATGTGCCGTTTGATCTTGATCCGCGCTACGCCACGCCCATCCAGCTGCCCGATCAGGTCCGTTTGCTCGGCCGCCGCTTTGGCACGCAATTTGTGCTGGGCGGCATCGTGCAGGATGTCTCGACCGAAGGCGAGGTCTATCGCTGGACCTGGGGCCAGGACACGCGACCGGGCGAGCGCAAACTGTCGGCAGAGTTTCCGCTGGCCGAGTTTGCCGCAGCGGGCGTCAAAGCCACGCCCAAAGCGCGCCATGCCGATCTGGAAATGTATTTGTTCGATGCAGTCTCAGGCGTGCTGATCGCCCAGCATCGCGCCAGCGTGGTGGTGACTGGCGACATTCTGGGCCGCAATAACAATACCGCAGTGGCCAGCGCGTCGATGGGCACTGATTTTGGCAAGGCACTGGATACGCTCACTGGTCAGCTGGTAGCGGCCGCCAATGAAGACGCCGCTTGCGTGCCATTCTCGGCCCGCGTTACCAATGTCGAAAATGGTGTGGCGTATATCGACGCCGGTGCGATTTCCGGGCTGGAGCCGGGCGACAAGCTGCAATTGTTCAAGCTCAAACCAGGCTCCCGCGTGATCAGCACGCCTGGCGGCAACCCGGGTCTGGGCCTGGGCTTGCCGGAAGATGCCAGCGGTACCGTCACCATTACGCAAGTACAGCCCCAGTTTGCCGCCGCTGTGGTGGAAGGCGGCAAAGTGGAGGCCGGGGATTTTGTTCGCTATGCCAGCGGTGGCAGCGGGCCGGGACGTAAACGCGGGAGTCAATAATGCGCAGGCGCATCAGCAAGGCAGTAATGGCAGGGAGTATGGCGGCCGTTTGCGTGGGTGCGTCGGCGGCAGAAAAGACGTATGTATGGCCCGATTATTCGGTGCATCTGACCGCCTACCCCGGTGATCTGGATCGCCGCGCCATCGGCAGCAGCCGTATGCACAGCGATACGCCCAGGCCGCGCCTGGTGACGGCGCGGGCGGACAAGAAGGCGGCAAAGCCGGGGGCAGCGAGCGCACCGGCGCG
>BBFD01000631.1 GCA_001313065.1 Silvimonas sp. JCM 19000 | reverse complement strand
CCGCTATCGACCGGATCGACGCCGAAGATCGCCCGCGCCACTTCGCTGCGCCCTGCTCCCACCAGCCCGGCCAGCGCCACGATTTCGCCACGGCGCACGGTAAACGAGATGTCCTTGAACACGCCGCGCCGGGTTAGCCGCCGCACCGCCAGCGCAATTTCGCCCGGCTCGACCTCGGCCTTGGGGTAATAGCTGGCCAGATCACGCCCCACCATGCGCGACACAATGCTGTCGTGCGTCATCTCGTGCGTTTCGGCGAAATGCACCGCCGCGCCGTCGCGCATGATGGTGATGCGTTGCGCCAGGCGGAACACTTCTTCCAGCCGATGCGTAATAAACAGGATGGCGACGTTGGCGGCGCGCAGGCGTTCGGCAATGGCAAACAGGCGTTCCACTTCGGGCCGCGACAAGGCGGCGGTGGGCTCGTCCATGATCAGCACATTGGCGTTCAGCGACAGCGCTTGGCAATCTCCACCACTTGCTGATCGGCAATCGACAAGCCGCGCACGCTTTGCGTGGCCTGCAGATTAACGCCTAGCGACGCCAGCATTTCCTGCACCGCGTGTTGCATCGTTTCGGCGCGGATGCGACCGAAGCGATCGAGCGGCTGGCGGCCCATGTAGATGTTTTCGGCAATCGATAACTCGGGGAACAGCGTCGGCTCTTGATAGATGACCGCGATGCCCGCGTCGATGGCGTCGGAAGGCCGCGCAAACTGGCGCGGCTGGCCATCCACCCGCAGCTCGCCGCCATCGGGTTGATGCACGCCGGCCAGGATTTTAACCAGCGTGGATTTGCCTGCGCCGTTTTCACCAAGCAGCGCATGCACTTCGCCGGGCCACAGCGTCAGCGTGCCGTTTTCCAGCGCACGCACCGCGCCAAAGTTCTTGCGGGCATTGCGCAGTTCCAGCCGCGGCGTTGTGCCGGGCGTTAGATTGAGGGGGGACGGGGACATGGGTATTTACTCCAGCCGGTAAATGCGGCGCGCGTTATCGCGGAACAGCGCGGCATGCTCGGCCGCGCTGGCATCGGCCACACAGTCGGCGTAGCGCGCCAGACGGTGCCGTAATCGCTATACAAGCGGTCGACCGGAAAATTGGAGGCAAACATCGCGCGCTCTGCGCCAAAACTATCGATGGCTTGCAGGATGTAGGGGCGGATGCTCTCGGTGGTCCAGCCGTGGTCGATCATGCCAAAGCCGCTCAGC
>BBFD01000630.1 GCA_001313065.1 Silvimonas sp. JCM 19000 | reverse complement strand
CCGCTACCCGTGCACAGCACCAGCGCATGCTGTGCGGCGCTGGCGGCGGCCATATGCAGCGACGGCAAGGCGAACTGCAGCAGCGCCAACAAAAGCGCAAAGCGGGTCGCAAGGTGGAAGTGCCGTCGAGTCATAGCGCGCAAGGTAGCACACCGCGCGGCTGCCTCCCAACCAGGACTAGTCCGAAGCGCGATTTGCGCGCGGGTGCCGCCGTATCAGGGCGTACCGATCAGGCCGGGCTAGTCAGCCGGGTGACCAGGGACTGCAACAATGCGGGACTAGACTGGCCGCTATCCCTGTCCTGGAGGACCGCCATGTCGCGCCATCACGCTGTCCATCAAGCGCTAGAGCAACTTGCTACCTGCAACGCGCCCTGCGCGAAGCCGAAGATCCGGCGCTGTTATCCACGCTGGCCGAAGCCAACCGCGTGAGCGGCCGTAATCTGCTGCATTTTCTGGCGCTGCAACAACATGCACCGGCCGATCTGCAGCCCGTCCTGCACACGCTGGCTTGCGCGGGGTGGTGCCGGGCAATATCGCCGCCAGCGTGGCACGCGCCATCGACTGGCTGAGCACTCCGCAGTTTGATCCTGATCCGCTGGATGACCACGCGGGCTTGCGTTTACGCCGGGCAGAGCATCTGTTTGGCACTCGCCGCGGCTGCGCCCGCACCATGGTGACGCTGCCCGATAACGCCGCGCGCAACGCCGATTTGCTCGATGCCTTGTTACTGCAGGATATGGCGGTGGCGCGCATCAACTGCGCCAAGGGCCATGCCGCGCAATGGCACGACAGCGCGCTGGCCGTGCAACAAGCCAGCGAACGTACCGGCAAGCCCTGCAAGCGTTCATTTGAGCTGGCCGGGCCCAAGTTGCGCATCGGCGAAATCACGCCGCGCGCTGCGGTGGTCAAGTGGAAGCCCGAGCGCAACGATGCCGGCTTGATTCTCAACCCGGTGCAAGTGCAGTTCTATGTCACCGGCGAAACCGCGCCGGGCAAAGCCGCCTACGCCGTGCCCATCGACGAGGCCATCCTGCGTGAGGCCCAGCCCGGCGACACCTTGCGGGTCAAGGATGTGCGCGGCAAACGGCGCGATTTGCACATTGCCGCCTTGCGTGAGCGCGTGCTGTTCTGCGAGGCCGAAGACACTGCCTACGTCTCGCCCGGCACGCCCGTGCAATTGCGGCGCGGCGCACATGTGGTGTGCCGCGGCCAT
>BBFD01000629.1 GCA_001313065.1 Silvimonas sp. JCM 19000 | reverse complement strand
CGAACCGCCGGTGCAAGGGCCCAGATCTTTCCAGCCGGGTGGGTTGCCGGTGCCGGGCGCTTCGCCCTGGGTCCACCACAGGCTGGAATACTGGCGCCCGTTGTAGCTGACTTTGGTGTTGGTCTTGCTGTAGATGGTTTGCGCCTGCATGGTGCGGCGCAGGTCAATGTGGCCGCCTGCGCGCCGCAGGCGAGGGTGGCCAATACACTGGCCACGGCCAGGCTGGATCGGGTACGTCGCATGGTAGTACTCCTGAAGGCATGCCCGTGGGCAGTTGAAGGTCATTCGTCAAAATGCGGATGGTGGTGTGCCAGCCACGGGCGGATATCGCCGTGGTGTTTGAACACGGCCAGGCAAACCACGCTGTTGAACATCACTTCGCTGATATCGACTTGCGCGGCATACAACCCCAGCCAGATGCGCACCACCACCGAGCTGCTGGCTGCGGCCAGCCCCCAGGTGATCCACGCCGCCACCGGCCCGTAACTGCCTGCCGCGCGCTGGTACAACAAAATGCGGCCGAGGATGGCCAGACAGAGCAAGAAATCAATCCATAACAAGGCGGACGCGATCATGTTTGCGGCTCCTTGCGCCGGGCGCGCAATTGGCCAGGTAATCACTGACAAACTGCATGGCGCGCACGCAGCACGCCGCGCCGAGCAAGGCGCCCAGCTCCAGATTGGCCTGCATGGTCAAGCCCGCTATCTTCTGGATGCTGACTGCCAGAAAGTCGGCAATCAGCGGTGCGGAGAAGCAACCAAACACAAACGAAACAAAGGTGTAGATCAGCTTCTGCCGGTTGCTGGGCAAATCAGAACTGGCCAGATAAAACAGCGCGCCAGCCAGCGCGCACACCACCACACCGCCGTGTGCCACGTGGTAGAGCTGCACCACCGCTTGTTCATTGACCGGCGGGGCCAGCATGTCGGGCGTTGAGGCTTCAGCCATTGCAAGCACTCCTGCAGTAAGGCCGCGAGGAAAAAACCGGCTGGCGCCGCGCAGCAAGCACGCGCCAGCCGGGCCGGACTTAGGCGATGGGTTGCCACACCTTGCCGTCATACGGCTGTGCCACGGTGTAGGCCGGATCGCCCGGTTCTTCGGTATTGGATGCCCACCACAAGGCCTTGTAGTTCTTGCCGTTCCAGCTCACCTTGCTGCCACCGTTCCATGCCAGATGGTCCCATTGCGGGTATTTGGATGGGGTGGCGCCGGGTCGG
>BBFD01000628.1 GCA_001313065.1 Silvimonas sp. JCM 19000 | reverse complement strand
CCGGGCAGGCAGGGGCATTGACGGCGGGGAAGCCTCCTCGATTCTGTCGCTCCGCCCACGCGCAAGGTCATGCCATGAAGCTCGCCCCCGTTGTGCTCGCCGTCTGCGTACTCAGCCTCATCGGTCCGGCTCACGCTCAGGACAAACTGCTGGCCTGCAATGGCAGCGGCACGGTCAGCGATGTGCAGACCACCAACGGCCAGGAATACAACAACAAAACCCACGAAATCGACAAAAGCACGAGTAGCAACACCACCGTGCGCAAACCGTTTTCCGGCACGGCCACGGTCGAACTGGGCGACGCCAGCGTGCGCCTGAAATTGCCGCCTGCGCTGGTGCCTGTAATGAGCGATGGCAAAGACGCGTGGTATGCGCTCAACGATGCGTTTATCGGCGATAAGGAAATCACCGGCTCGCTTAAATTCAACTTGTTCAACAAACCCAGGATCAAGATTGATCGCGTTAATGGCACGCTCAGTTTGAGTAGTGGTTTTGCTGATTTCAACGCCAATTGCGCGCTGGTGGATCAGGCGGCGGGGCCGAAGTTTTAACACGCTGGCTAACGCGCGCGACTCAGGCGCGAGGTGCAGTGCTTGGCAAGGGCTTTGCGTCGGCAAAGGTGGCCCGAAAGGCCGCAGTGGCAGCGTCTGGCAAACCCACCAGAATGACGGCACTGTTGTCCCAGCAAGCGATTTCAAACAGGGCTCCCGGCAACTGCGGGCGGATTTCTGTGCCGTGCCAGTAGTCCGGATTGCCATCCGCATATGGGGCATTGAGCACAGGCGGACGTGCGCCGGGCTGGACCGCACTGAAAACAGCCCACTCAAACTGGAAGGGCGGATGGGCCAGCAAGGCCTTGAGTTCCGGGCCCGTCATCCATTGATCTTCCCGGCTGAAGTGGGCCGGGCCGCCATTGAACGCGATATCGCTGATATACCAGTCGTAGTCCTCGGCCTTTAACTGCGATGCTGCTAATACTTGCGCCATGTCGGTGAAGAATGTCACCGCTCTGGTTTTCTCGAGAATCAGATTCATCAAAGCCTCGGGATGTGGGATTGCGTTGGCGATGGCGGGCCAATCTAGCGGGAGTGGCGGGGTGCTGGCAAATGTATGCGGAATTTTTGAAGGGCTTGCGGTGCGGTTGCTGTTTGGCTGGTGTTTGGTAAACCTTTAACCGCTTAGCCTGCGGCGCATGTTTTGATGTTCAGCTTGCACTGAACAAACCTTTTACCGCTTG
>BBFD01000627.1 GCA_001313065.1 Silvimonas sp. JCM 19000 | reverse complement strand
CTGGCCAGGGCCAGGTAGCACGGCCGATTTTGCCGGGCGGGCCACCACCTATTCTGAGCTGCAATTCGCGCCGTCCGCCCCAGCAGGACTCTCGGCGCGACGCCCGCGCCGCAGATACAACGCAACCCGTTGATGCTGACCTGGCATCGTCCATCTACATGGATGGTGTTTCCACGGCCACGGGCTTCTCGGCACCCGTCAATGCTCCTAAATTTGGCTCATCGGTTCACGCCGTTGCAGCCGCAACACCGCGTTCAGTGCCGGGCAGTGTTATCCATCACCCCTCGCCTTCAGCGCCTAGCCGCAGAAGCGAAAACAGAAGAGAGAAACCATCATGTCCAAAAGACTCGCTAACAAAATCGCCCTCGTCACCGGTGGTACCAGCGGTATCGGCCTGGCGACAGCGCAACGCTTTGCCGCTGAAGGCGCCCATGTTTACATCACCGGCCGCCGCAAAGATGTGCTCGATGCCGCTGTGGCCCAGATCGAAGGCGAAGTGACCGGCATCCAGGCCGATTCCAGCAAGCCGGAAGATCTGGACCGTCTCTACGCCCGGATCAAGGCCGACCATGGCCGTCTGGATGTGCTGTTTGCCAACGCCGGTGGCGGCGATATGTTGCCGCTGGGCAGATTACCGAAGCCCACTTTGACGATATCTTTGGTCGCAACGTCAAAGCCGTCGTGTTTACCGTGCAGAAAGCGCTGCCGCTGCTAGGCCAGGCTCTTCGGTCATCCTGACCGGCTCGGTGACCGGCATCGAAGGCAATGCCAATTTCAGCATCTACTCGGCCTCGAAAGCCGCCGTGCGCAACCTGGCACGGTCGTGGATTCTGGATCTGAAAGGCACCGGCATTCGCGTCAATGTGGTGTCGCCCGGCCCGATCCACACCGCCGGCCTGGTCGAACTGGCAGGCGACGACAAAGCGCAACAACAAGGCCTGCTGGATTATCTGGCCTCCACCGTGCCGCTGGGCCGCGTGGGCGAACCGGAAGAAATCGCCAAGGCCGTGCTGTTCCTGGCGACGGATGAATCAAGCTTTGTAAACGGCGCTGAGTTGTTTGCCGATGGCGGTAAAGCGCAAGTCTAAGCAGCGTGAACACGCTGTGATCTATAAAAGGGGTGCGGCGCTGGCTGCACCCCTTTTTTGTATGCGCGTGCCTCAGGCCGCCGGGCGGGCATAAGCCCGTCTGGCCGCAAGGCGCAGGGTGATGCGGGTGCCGTTCGCGTTTGTTTCCAGCAGCA
>BBFD01000626.1 GCA_001313065.1 Silvimonas sp. JCM 19000 | reverse complement strand
TCTCTCGCCGGGTATCCAGAAGCAGGGGTGGATTTTATGCGCAGGCGCATACGCGGCGGGGGTTTTCCCGCCGTGGTTTTTTCTGCGCTCTTCGCAGCCGGGTTCAGCCCGCCAGTACAAACTCCGCGTCAAATGGCCGCTGGTTCTTCACCACCCCGTAGCATTGATGTCACCAGCTTGCGCATGGCCGCCCCCAGCGCTGCCTTCTTGCATTTGCCCCGCGCCAGCAAGCGCTCGTAATGCAGCTTGATCGGCGGATTCGACGCAATCGCGGTCAGCGCGCCCATGTAGATCTGTGCGCGCAAACGGGCGGGCCCTACCTTCGACATCCGCGCCGGACCATGCACCGACGAGCCCGACTGCCGCTCCACCGGCACCAGCCCCATCCAGGCGGCCAGTTGCTCCGCCGACCTGAAGCGGTAGCGGTGCAACGTCGCCAGCATCGTGCGGCTGACCACCTTGCCCACCGCCGGAATGCTCTGCAGCAACTGGCGGTCCTGACGCAGGTCGGGATGGCGGTCGATATGCTGGTCGATATCGTTTTCCAGCTGCCTGATCAGCTTTTGCAGGAAGGCGATATGGGTGTCCAGGCTTTCCAGCACCAGCGCGGGCGCTTTGGTGTGCTGCGCGGAGTCCAGCCGCAACTGCTCGCGTTCCAGCTCGCCCTTGAGGGCCTCCAGCCGCGTCAGCATGGACTGCAGGGTGCGGACCTCTACCGGCGGCGCATGCCAGCGCTCCGGCGTGTTGACCTCGCCATAACGCGCCAGCACGGCGGCGTCCACGCGGTCGTTTTTTGGTCCGCACGCCGATGCCGTTGGCAAACTGCCGCACCCGTGCCGGATTGACGATCGACACCATCAACCCCGCGTCATCCAGCGCGATGGCGGGCGCTTCGTGGTAGGCGCCGGTGCCTTCGAGAATGACATGGACCGCGCCAGGTGCTGCGCCTTGCTTGCCCAGCCAGGTAACCAGTTCCTGCGCCCCTTTGACCGTATTGGGCGCCGATTTGGTCTTGTTCTTGCGCGTGACTGGATCCAGCAGGCAGCAGTCCAGTTTGGCTTTGGATACATCGATACCGAAATAAAACATGATTTCCCTCCGAGTCCGATTACAACCCGCTCACCCACTTGCCTTGTCCGTGCAGGGTCCGTGCCCTTGGATACCGTTCAGTGTCTGTGCTGGTGAGAAAGTGAACCGCGGGGGCCTGATCTATGCCACAAGGTCGATGCCTTTCGGGTGGGTGCAGGCT
>BBFD01000625.1 GCA_001313065.1 Silvimonas sp. JCM 19000 | reverse complement strand
GCTGAACATCAAAACATGCGCCGCAGGCAAAGCGGTTAAAGGTTTACCAAGCACCACCCAAACAACAAAACACGCGCCACAAACAAAGCACCAAAAAAAACAGTCCCATTTCAGCATCAGCTTCACATATCGGCTTCAGCCAAAGTGTTCCACCCACCAACCCGCCCTGCATCAAGGACACCCAAGAGAAATGAAGCCGCATCAGGTTTCCGCCGCCAAAACAGAAACCCTCTTCAGGAGGGAAATCGCTCGCTTCAACGATAGCCACCCGGAATCACTCCGCCAGCATCGCCAGGCCAGCAAACACTTTCTCTATGGCGTCCCTCTGCACTGGATGCACGACTGGCCCAGCCCGTCGCCGCTGTTTCTGCGCCACGCACAAGGCTCGCGACTGCAATGCGTGGATGGCCTCGACTACGATGATTTCTGCCTTGGCGACACCGGCGCCATGTTCGGGCACGCGCCACCTGCCGTGGCCGACGCCATTAATCTGCGCAGCGGCTACACCGCCATGCTGCCGTCCGCGCTCACCGCGCATATCGGCGAAAAAAACTCAGCCGCCTGTTCGGCTTGCCCATGTGGCAACTGGCCACCACCGCCAGCGACGCCAACCGCTTTGTCATCCGTTGGGCGCGCGCCATCACCGGCCGCAACAAAATCCTCGTGTTTGATGGCTGCTACCACGGCACCGTCGATGACACCTTGGTCGACTGCATAGACGGCCGCACCGTGGCCCGCGCCAGCTTGCTTGGCCAGGCGAGCGACCTGACGCAAAACACCATCAGCATCCCGTTCAACAACCTCGACGCGCTCGAAACCGCACTGGCTGGCAACGACATCGCGCTGGTGCTGACCGAACCCGCGCTGACCAACTGCGGCATGGTGCTGCCGCAACCGGGCTTTCTTGAAGGACTGCGCGCTGCCAGCAAAGCGCGTGGCACCTTGCTGGCCTTTGATGAGACGCACACGCTTTCCACCGCCTGGGGCGGCTACACCCGTGCTTGCGGGATCCAGCCTGACTGGCTGATTGCAGGCAAAGCCATCGCAGGCGGCGTGCCGTGTGCGGTGTATGGTTTCAGCGCCGAGATCGCCCAACGCATGCGCGATGCCAAGGCGCAGGCGGCGCCGGGCCACTCCGGTATCGGCACCACCCTGCGGGCGGTGAACTGGCCATGCAGCGCTGGCCGCCTGCCTTGAACACGTTAATACCCCGGCCGCCTATGAGCATGCCATCGGCGTTGCGC
>BBFD01000624.1 GCA_001313065.1 Silvimonas sp. JCM 19000 | reverse complement strand
AATATGACACGCTGGACCGCCCGCTGCGGCCCGAGCGCGGTCTGCTGGCCATCCGCAAAGATCTGAATCTGTTTGCCAACCTGCGCCCGGCCATTCTGTACCCCGAGCTGGCCAATGCCTCGACGCTGAAGCCCGAAGTGGTGTCCGGCCTGGATATCCTGATCGTGCGTGAGCTGACCGGCGATATCTACTTTGGCCAACCGCGCGGCGTGCACGTTAACGAAGCGGGCGAGCGCGAAGGCTTTAACACCATGCGCTACAGCGAAAGCGAAATCCGCCGGATTGCGCACGTGGCGTTCAAGGCCGCGCAAAAGCGCCAGAAAAAAGCTGTGTTCGGTCGACAAGGCCAACGTGCTGGAAACCACCGAGTTCTGGAAAGAAATCGTCACCGATGTGGCGAAGGAATATCCGGATGTGGCGCTCAGCCATATGTATGTGGATAACGCCGCGATGCAACTGGTGCGTAATCCCAAGCAATTTGACGTGATGGTCACCGGTAACATCTTTGGCGACATCCTGTCGGACGAGGCTTCGATGTTGACCGGTTCCATCGGTATGCTGCCGTCGGCGTCGCTGGACCAGAACAACAAGGCATGTACGAGCCCAGCCATGGCTCCGCGCCCGATATCGCCGGCAAAAAAACCTGGCCAACCCGCTGGCCACCATCCTGTCGCTGGCCATGTTGCTGCGTTATTCCGGCAATAACGAAGCCGCAGCAGTACGCGTGGAAAACGCGGTCAAGGCCGTGTTGGCGCAGGGTTATCGCACGGGCGACATCTTTGAAGCCGGCACCAACAAGGTGTCGTGCAGCGAGATGGGCGACGCCGTGGTCGCCGCGTTGTAAAATCGCGGATTGCTCAAAGAAGACAGGGCGCGTTTGGCGCCCTGTTTGTTTTTTTGCTCCACAGCTTGAAAGGAATGACCGATGTCTGCAGCTCCCCTGAAACTGGCCATCTTTGGCGCTCACGGCCCGTTTGGCGACACCCTGCTTGAAGTGCTGGCCGAAAGCCCGGTCTCGGTGGACGAGATTTTTTGCACTGGCCGCCGACGAAGATGGCTCGGTGGTCACGTTCCGGGGTGAAGACACCATCATCGAAGCCGCCGACGGTTTCGACTGGTCGCAAGCATCGGTGGCCGTATTTGCCGGCAGCCGCGACGAAATGAAGCAATACGCGCCCGCCGCCAAAGCCGCCGGTTGCCGCTTGCTGGATGCCACTGCGCCGCTGGCCTCGTTTGCCGTGCTGGCACGCCCGCTGGCTGCG
>BBFD01000623.1 GCA_001313065.1 Silvimonas sp. JCM 19000 | reverse complement strand
CGGTGCGGAGCGTCGCATCGGGTGGTGGCGATCAGCCGCGCCTGGCCAGTGCGGGCTGTTGCAGTCGGATGACTTCCTACCTTTATGGCGGTGCATTGCCCGGCTTTGCGGTTTAACGGGCCGATATTGCTGTCATCCGCCCACGATACAAAACCTGCCTCACAGCGCCACAGGCAGGGCCTGCGCCATGCGCGTTGTAGGACGCGTATGGGGTGATGACGTGGCGGTAGGTGGTCGCTGATACCGCTGCATCGGGCCTTGGCCAGCATGCGGGTACCGCCTGAATAGAAGGGCGGCTCAGCTAACCGCAGGAGATCTCCATGTTTATCCACAACAAACGACTGCAATACACCGTCCGGGTGGCACAGCCCAACCCGGGTCTGGCCAACCTGTTACTGGAGCAGTTCGGTGGCCCGCAAGGTGAGCTTGCTGCTGCCATGCGCTATTTCACCCAGGCCGTGAGCGAGGACGATCCGGGCCGCAAGGATTTGCTGCTTGATATCGCCACCGAAGAACTGAGCCATCTGGAAATCATCGGCTCCATCATCGCCATGCTGAACAAAGGCGCCAAGGGCGAACTGGCCGAAGCCACGCAAAGCCAGGCTGATCTGTACCGTGCCATTAACGGTGCCGGTAACGACAGCCATGTGACGCAAGTGCTGTTTGGCGGCGGCCCGGCGCTGGTCAATTCGGCCGGGGTACCCTGGACGGCGGCGTATGTGGACACCATCGGCGAACCCACCGCCGATTTCCGCTCCAACATCGCCGCTGAAGCCCGCGCCAAGATTGTGTACGAGCGCCTGATCAATGTGACTGACGATCCGGGCATCCAGGAAGCACTCGGTTTTTTTTGATGACGCGCGAAGTGGCGCATCAGAAGTCGTTCGAAAAAAGCCTTGTATTCAATCCAGCCTAACTTTCCGCCGGGCAAAGCACCGGCCGACCCGGCGTATTCGGACCTGTATTTCAAGATGTCGCAAGGGGCCGAACCCGAGTTGGGGCCGTGGAACCAGGGCAACGGTCTGGAGCTGGTGCTCGATCCGCAACCGGCCGTCGATGGCGGCAGTGGCGGCGCGACGGTCGAATTGCCCAAAGATCAGATCGCCAACCTTAAAGCACTGGCACGTCGCACTATGTCAGACCCTGATATCGACCCGGTGACCGGGGCCGAACTGGGCCAGACGCCGCAACCGGAATAAGCGTTGCCGGGTTTGCCCGGATGACGGCTGTAAACAAAGCGCCTCCAATCGGAGGCGCTTTTTGTTTGCGGCGGCAAGG
>BBFD01000622.1 GCA_001313065.1 Silvimonas sp. JCM 19000 | reverse complement strand
CGCCAGCCGCGCCGCTTCTTCATGCCGCCGGTGCATAGACACGCGGCCCCAGCGCGTGCGCTCCATCAGCGCCCACACCAACAAGACCAATACCGCCACCACCAGCACCGGCACCGGTATCCCCAGCCAACGCGCCCGGCCCAGCGCAAGAAAAGCCGGCGCGAACACGCCGCTGGCGCTACTGCCATCACGCAACATCAAGCCGCTGCTGATCGATTGGCCGCCGGTAGGAATCAACTGCAAGCCGCCCAGCAAAAAACATGGTCGCCAAAGTCGCCAGCAAATCGGGAATACGCAAGCGCACCACCAGCAAGGCGTTGAACAAGCCGATCAGCACGCCGCTGCCCAGGCCAAAAAAAGCAAAGTCGGTGCCGCGCCCCACTGCCACACCACCATGGCGTAGCTACTGGCAATCAATGCGGTGGCGGCAGTGGCGCCGATCGATAGATCGAAACCCCCGGCGATGAGCGCGACGGTGACAGCCAGGCCCAGCAAGGCATCGACCGAAGTGCCTTGCAGAATGCTCAACAGATTGGCGGGCTGGATAAACGCCGGTTCGGCGCTGCTGAAACCGATAATCAAGAGGGCCAGCACGCCAAACAAGGCATAGCGGCGTAAACGTTCCAGCGCGCTGCGCCGAGGTGGTTGGGCCTGAGGCGGCGCCAGCGGCAGCGTGGCGGATTGGCTGGTCATAACGCGATTTCCGTATTCGCGGCGCGCACAGCGCCGGCAGGTGTGGGGGTAAGGCCAAGCGCAAAGCGCTCGAGGTTTTCCAGGTGCTCGATCAGCGAGCCGGCGCTGGCATGCGGACCGGGGTCGAACAGCGTGTGCTGGTCCATGATCAGCACGCGGTCGGCCACTTCGAGCGCCTCTTCAAGGTCGCTGGTGGCAAGCAAAACAGCGGTATCGGTGGCGGTGCGGATCGAGGCCACCAGATCATGCCGCGCGCCACATCGACCCCCTGAAACGGCTCGTCCAGCAACAGCACGCGCGAAGCATCGATTGCCAGCGCGCCAGCACCACTTTTTTGCTGGTTGCCCCCGGACAGCAGATCAGGCGTGTCCTGCGGGCCCTGGCAGCGGATGCCCAGGCGGTCTATCCATAGCTGTGCAGTGGCGTCGAGTTGGCGCGGATTGATCCAGCCGCTACCAAACAAGCGGCGCAAATGCGGCAGCGCAATCAGATCGGCCAGGCGTGCGCCCAGGCTATCCACCGGCAAAAAAAACTGCTGCGCCAGCGATCCTCGCCCGCCATGAATACGCCTGCGGCGATGCGTCGGCGGCGTGGCGCGGCTG
>BBFD01000621.1 GCA_001313065.1 Silvimonas sp. JCM 19000 | reverse complement strand
ATTGCGGTCGGAGCTGGCGCCGCAGCAGCCATGCCGCCACCGCCGCGCTCAGCAAGGCCACGGCAGCGGTGGCGTACAGCCACCAGGCGTATTGCGCATCGCTGGTGACCGTTTGCGGATCGCTGGAATGCGCGGCGAGGATGGGCGCCCCAATCAACGCGATCAGCCCGACCAGCGCTTGCGTGATGACCAACGCCCAGCCGGTGCGACGGCCGATGCGGCTGAGCGTGGGCGCCATCAACATCACCACCGACGGAAACATCGGCAGGATGTAGGCGGGCAGTTTTGAACCCGAGATCGAAAAAAAAAACAAAGACAAACGCGCTCCACACCAGCAAAAAGCGCGAGGTATTGAAGGCGGGTGTGCCATTGCTCAGGCGCGTGCTGTTGCTGAGACCTTCGCGCCAGGCTGCGGGCAGCAAGGCCGTCCACGGCAGCATGCCGCCCACCAGCACAGGGATAAAGAAAAAACCACGGCTGCACCCGCGAGGCTTCATGCGTGGCATAGCGCTGCAGATGTTCATGCACAAAAAAGAACTGGGCGAATTCAGGGTTGCGTTGCGACACCAGCACAAACCACGGTGCGGCAATGGCGGTAAACAGGATCAGACCTTTGACCAGATGCAGGCGCTGCCACAAGTGCCAGTCGCGCATCACCACCGAATAAATAACGAGCGCGGCGCCCGGAATCAGCGGGCCGATCAGCCCTTGGACAACATGGCCAGCGCCATTGCTATCCACGCAACCAGCATGCCGTTGCTGTTTTCCCGCGCGCTTGCATCATCTTGTTGCGCCCACAAAAAAGCCGCACAGGGCCAGCGTCAGAAACGCGGTGACGCCCATATCCAGCGTCAGAAAGTGCCCGCTGCCCACCCACCAGGCACAGCTGGCCAATACAGCCGCGCCGGCCCAGGCTTGCGTTTCGCCATGGGGATCGTGCCGCAACAAGCGCCGCAGCGTGGCCCAGACCATAACGACGGCGGCAAAGCCGGTTAGCGCGGGCCAGAAACGTGCGGCGAATTCGTTTTCGCCAAAGATGCGAAAGCTGCCTGCCGTCATCCAGTACTGCAAGGGCGGCTTTTCGAAGTACTTGATGCCGTTCAGACGCGGGGTGATCCAGTCGCCACTATTAAGCATTTCACGCGCGATTTCGGCGTAGCGGCCTTCATCGGGCGAGATCAGTGTGCGGAAACCCGGCGTGCTGAACCAGCACACGGCAAAGGCATACAGCGCCAGCCAGCGCACACGCAGCGCGGCCAGCAAGGAGGGCCAGCCGGTGCTACTGGGGCGCGGCAGCGCGGCG
>BBFD01000620.1 GCA_001313065.1 Silvimonas sp. JCM 19000 | reverse complement strand
CTGCCTTTAGCCGAGGCCCGGCCGCGACACCACGGGCTCTGGATCTTCGCGGCCCGCCGTGGTGCGTGGCTGCGAGCGCGTGCGGCTTTTGCTCTCGATATAGGCGCGCAGCGGACCTTCTTCCCACGGCGGGTTCTCGCCGAAATGCTCCACCAGCAAATCGATAAAAGTGCGTAATTTGGCCGAGACAAATGCGCGACTTGGATACACCGCGTAGACGTAAATCGGAGGGCGGGGATAGTCGAGCAAAACCGGTACCAGGCGGCCGGCGTGGATATGTTCTTCGATCAGAATCGTCGGCTGCACTGTAATGCCAAGCCCGCGAGCGCGGCTTCCACTGCCATTTCGCCGTTGTTCACCCGCAACCGCGGATCAATCGAAATTGAATACTTGCCATCCGGGCCGTCGAACACCCAGGCATTGCCGTTGTTGGTGTAGGTGTAGGTAATGCAGTGATGGTCGACCAGATCGGACGGTTTTTTTGGGCGCGCCATGCTTGGCCAGGTAAGCCGGCGACGCCACAAACAATAAATTGATCGGGCTGAGCCGGCGCGCCACCAGCGTGGGATGCGGCGAGGCCGAAATGCGGATGCCCATATCAAAGCCCTCTTCCACCAGATCGACCACTTTGTCGGTGAGCGACAAATCGACCTTCATATGCGGATAGCGCGCGTAATAGTCGCTGAGCACCGGCGCCAGGTAATTGGTGCTGAAGGCGGCCGGCGCACTTAATTTGAGCGTGCCGCGCGGGCTGGCCGAGGCCTGGCTCAGCATGGCCTCGGCGTCTTCCAGATCATGGATGGCTTGTTGACACCGCTCGAAGTACACGCCGCCCGGCCCGGTCAGGCTCAATTTGCGCGTGGTGCGATTGAGCAAACGCACGCCCAGATGGGTTTCCAGATGTTTGACATGCTTGCTGACCATGGCCGTGGACAAGCCCATGCGCTCGGCCGCCGCGACAAAACTGCCCAGGCTGGCCACCTGGTTGAACACCTTCATGCTCAGCAACGTATCCATACTTTGTTAACCCACAGGAAACAAACAATATCCGGTATTGATATTTATCAATATATGTCGCGTCAATATGATGCAGTCCATCGATGCCGCAAGCATAGCGGCACCAAAACAAGACAAAGGAGCACCATCATGAACAAGTTTGCAACCAACATCGCTGTGGTCACGTTTGCTTTCGCCGGTGTGCTCGGCGCCGCGCAAGCTGCTGATGGTCTGGCACAGTACGCACAACGCGCTACGCACCCGATCGAGCAGTCCAGCGACGCCAGCACCGGCGCGGCAAGGCCAGCTACGCCTTCC
>BBFD01000619.1 GCA_001313065.1 Silvimonas sp. JCM 19000 | reverse complement strand
CAACCGGTGAAATCTGGGGTCAGCGCTGCCGCGGCGATCGAAGCCGGCGCCGGATTAGGCGGAGCCAGTGGGTCCAGCGCCGCCTGGCGCAAGCCATTGCGGATGGCGGCCGCGTGGCAATTCACCAGCTCGGAGAAAAATGCCTTGGAGGCTTCTTGCGGCATACCGGCCGAGGTGGCGCCATGTTCCAGCACTTTCAGCATGCTGGGCAGCAAATTAACCAGTTGCAGACGTTCTTCCGGACCGCGCTTGGGCGCCAGGCTCCAGATCAGATCGTCCATGGCCTTTTGCCGCAACACGAATTCGGCTTCCGCCTCGCCCTGCGGGCCCCAGGCGTTGGCCAGTGCGGCCGACCACCATGAGCCCAGAAAATCCGATACCAGCAAAGGCACTTCGGCTGCCCGTGCCAGGCGCGCCTGCACCAGGCTTTCGGCAGTGGCGGTGGCCAGCTCGGAGACTTCGTGGCGCAGCAAATCTTCGGCGGCGCGGTTGGCGCGCAATTGCGCCAGCTCGTCGGCATCAGCCAGAAAGCGTTTGATATCGGCCAGCGCGGTATCAAACACGCCCACTTCGTCTTCAAAATGGGTGTTGATCCAGCCCACCACATCGTTGAACTTGGCGAAGGTTGGATCGTTATCGTCCGGTTCGCCTTGCCAGTCGCGGAAGGAGTCTTCCAGCAAGTCGATCAGTTGTCGCGCCGGGTGCGATTTGCGCGCAAAAAAAACTGCCGTCCAGCAGCGAGACCTTGAGCACCGGAATCTGCAAGCGCGCCAGCAAGCCTTTGATGGCATTGGGCAAACGCTCGTCTTCAAACAGCCGGTCAAACAGCATCGATACCAGATCAAACGTCATGGTGTCGACACGGTTCAGTTCATTCACCCAGCGCGTGCTACGCAGCACCGACAGCAGGTTTTCCGGCAGACCGGTGCCTTGTTGCGCGGCACCGGGCGGATCACGTTGCAGATTGTCGAGAAACGAAAACCACTCCGGCCGCAGCGACGAGCGCGCTTGCGCCTGCATATTGCCCGCTGCCAGTTGCTGCAAATGCGCCGCCAGCTCCGGCGTCATCATATAGCCCTGCTGGCCTGGCTGACTGCTGGCGCCGTATTGGCCCGGATACGCGTTGGGCGCGTAGCCGTTAAAGCTTCGTTGCCCTGCCCGCCCGCAGCGGCATCGGCGTGTTGCGCGGCCGGATCGTAAGGCGTCTGGCCCGCAGCACGGCCGCGGTTCAGCACCGCACGATGGCTGACCGGCTGCACGTTTTCCTGAATCAGAAACTGGTTGAGGTGTTGATAAACCTGCGTCACCTGGTCCGACAATTCGG
>BBFD01000618.1 GCA_001313065.1 Silvimonas sp. JCM 19000 | reverse complement strand
CCGATCCGGTCGGCACGCGGCAAGCGCACGGCGTCGGCCAGCACGCGTATCGTGATCACCGAACGCGCGCCCTCGCGCCGTGCCATCAGGCTGATCAGCGGGCAGCGCAACATATTCGCCAGCAGATACGGCCCGAACGGCAGCGGCGCGGGCGCGCCAAGAAAATCCACATTCAGCACCGGGCCTTGTTCGGACACCGGCACGCGGTCACCGGCAATCACGATAAATTCACCGCGCTCAACCTTCTCCGCCAGCATCACCGCCGTCGCGGGCGAAAAGTCGCTGACCTGGATCAGATCGAGCTGGCTATCGGGGGCCAGATCGTGCAGCACGCGGTTAAAGCGTTCGGCATGCCGCGTATGCACAAAGATATTCAGTTTGATGCCTTGGCGGCGCTGGCGCGCAATCGCGCGGCACAGCTCGAAATTGCCGATATGCGACACCACAAACACGCCGCCGCGCCCGGCATCGAGCAGATCCAGCACGGCTTGGCGGCCGCTGACGCTCACTTCGCCCAGGCGATCCGGATCGCTCCACGCCAGCACTTTATCCACCAGCGCTTCGGCAAAGGCGGCAAAGTGGCGCAGCACATTCAGCAAGCCGGGCCGTGGCGTGCAGCCATTGCTGTACAGATACAGCCGCGCAGATAATCGCGCGAAGCCCGCCGCGCCACTGCGCGCGTCAGCACATACCACGCCAGCACCGGATACAAGGCCAGCCGGAACGGCCAGCGCCCGCACAGCCGGTACAGCGCAAACATGAACTTCATGCCGCCCACAAAGCCTGCCTCGCCGATGCGTGCCCAATGCATCAGGCGCACCGCATACCGGCGCGACCGCTAACGAGGCGGGCCAACAACAGCGGCAAGCGCAGCAACATGCCAAGGAACAGGCGACCATGCATCAGCGAAATGCGGATGTTGTCGCGCAGCACATCAAAGTGCGACACGCCGTCGCTGGGATAACTAACATGCACCGGCACATTGACGATAGGCACGCCGCGCCAGTCCAGCCGCACCAGGATTTCGGTATCGAAATCCATGCGCCGGCCGATATGCGCGCGCGCTGCCAGCGCCAGCGTGGTGGCCAGCGGATACAGGCGTAAACCACACATCGAATCCTTGATGCGCAGCGACAACGTATTCAGCCAGACCCAGATATGCGTGGCATAGCGGCCATAGAGCCGCACCTTGGGCACCGAGCGTCATAGATGGGATAACCGGCGATCACGGCGTCCGGGTGCGCTTGCGCGGCGGCGATCATGCGCGGCAGATCGCGCGTGTCGTGCTGGCCGTCGGAATCAATCTGATGGCGTGGCTATAACCCAGCGCGTGCGCGGCGCGAAAG
>BBFD01000617.1 GCA_001313065.1 Silvimonas sp. JCM 19000 | reverse complement strand
TGCACATCCGCGTCTTCGGTTCATGATTTGAGCCCCGTTACATCTTCCGCGCAGGACGACTCGACCAGTGAGCTATTACGCTTTCTTTAAATGATGGCTGCTTCTAAGCCAACATCCTGGCTGTCTGTGCTTCCCACCTCGTTTTCCACTTAATCATGCATTTGGGACCTTAGACGGCGGTCTGGGTTGTTTCCCTCTTGACACCGGACGTTAGCACCCGATGTCTGTCTCCCGAGCTGATACTTTGCGGTATTCAGAGTTTGCCATGGTTTGGTAAGTCGCGATGACCCCCTAGCCATAACAGTGCTTTACCCCCGCAAGTAATACTCGAGGCACTACCTAAATAGTTTTCGGGGAGAACCAGCTATTTCCGGGTTTGTTTAGCCTTTCACCCCTATCCACAGCTCATCCCCTGGTTTTGCAACACCAGTGGGTTCGGACCTCCAGTGCGTGTTACCGCACCTTCATCCTGGCCATGGATAGATCACCCGGTTTCGGGTCTACGCCCAGCAACTAAGCGCCCTGTTCGGACTCGGTTTCCCTACGCCTCCCCTATACGGTTAAGCTTGCTACTGAACGTAAGTCGCTGACCCATTATACAAAAGGTACGCAGTCACCCCATTTTCAGAGGCTCCCACTGTTTGTATGCATCCGGTTTCAGGTTCTGTTTCACTCCCCTCCCGGGGTTCTTTTCGCCTTTCCCTCACGGTACTGGTTCACTATCGGTCGATCACGAGTATTTAGCCTTGGAGGATGGTCCCCCCGTCTTCGGACAGGATTTCTCGTGTCCCGCCTTACTTGTCGCATGCTCAGTACCACAGATGTCTTTTCGTGTACGGGGCTATCACCCTCTGTCGCCAGCCTTTCCAGACTGTTCCACTAAGACTTCTGCTATCACATGCAGGCTCTTCCGGTTTCGCTCGCCACTACTTCCGGAATCTCGGTTGATTTCTTTTCCTCGGGGTACTTAGATGTTTCAGTTCTCCCGGTTCGCTTCGCATGACCTATGTATTCAGTCATGGATACCTCAAAAGAGGTGGGTTTCCCCATTCGGACATCGACGGATCAAAGCTCGTTTGCCAGCTCCCCGTCGCTTTTCGCAGGCTACCGCGTCCTTCATCGCCTGTGATCGCCAAGGCATCCACCAGATGCACTTATTCGCTTGATCCTATAACCTCAACCGCGACATTCATCACGACTGGATCATAGTGTTTGCGTCCTTCATGCTGCGCCGAGCAGCAATCCGGTTACGATTACAATCTACCAATTTTTTTAAAACAACTAAAATTTGAGTCTTGCTTCTTCCACTTTGTTAAAGATCAGATACGGCAGGTTTTAATCAAAAAACCACT
>BBFD01000616.1 GCA_001313065.1 Silvimonas sp. JCM 19000 | reverse complement strand
GGCCGCCACGTTGGAACCAGGGCTGATTGGCGGCACGCTGAACGTGCGTTACGAGCATCCGACTGCGCCGTTGGTGAGTATCCTGATTCCCACCAAAGACCAGTTCAGCATGATTTCGCGCTGTGTCACCAGTCTGATCGAACACAACGCCTATCCGCTGTTTGAAATTCTGGTCATCGACAACAACACCAGCGAGCCGGATGCGGTGGCGTTTCTGGATGGCCTGGTCGCGCTCAACAATCCGCAAATCCGCGTGCTGCGCTATCCGCAGCCGTTCAACTTCTCGGCCATGAACAATATGGCCGCGCGTGAGGCCAGGGGCGAATACCTGCTGCTGCTGAATAACGATACGGCGGCCATCCAGAACAACTGGCTGGAAGAACTGGTGCGCATCGCGCTGCGCCCCGATGTCGGCATGGTTGGCCCGCGTTTGTTGTATCCGGATGGACGTATCCAGCATGCAGGCGTGGTGCTGGGCTTGCGTGGCCCGGCCGATCATCCCTTTATCGGCATGAACCGCGATGAACGCGGTTATATGAATCGGCTACAAGTCACGCAGAACTATTCGGCAGTGACGGCCGCGTGCGCATTGATCCGTACTTCGCTGTATCACGCCGTCGGCGGCATGGACGAGACGGCGTTCAAGGTGTCGTACAACGACGTGGATTTGTGTTTGAAGGTGCGGGCGGCGGGCTATCTGATTGTGTTTACGCCGCATGTGAGCGTGCTGCACGAAGCAGCGTCAGCCAGCGCCAGGTGGATCCGGCGGCGGCGCAAGCCAAAGCCGAGCGTTTCCGCGGCGAGCAGGACGAAATGCTCAAACGCTGGTTGCCGCAACTGGCGCTGGACCCGTATTACAACCGCAGCCTGCTGTTACACGGCAACGGCTTTGAGCTGGATCAGCGCCGCCCGGTGACCTTCCAGCCCATCAGCTGGACGCCGCCGTTGCGCATCATGTCGCATCCGGCCGATGTGATGGGCTGTGGCAACTACCGCATCATGCAGCCGTGGAATGCGCTGGAAGCCGCGGGCATGATCAGCGGCGTGGTGTCGATGGAGTTGCTCAATCCGCTGGATTTGCGCCGGATTGATCCGGATGTGCTGGTATTCCAGCGCCAGATTACTGAAGAGCAGATCGGCTTTATGGCGCGCTCGGCGCAGTTCCAGCGTGCGTATCGCATTTATGAGCTGGATGACTATCTGCCCAATCTGCCAATCAAGAGCCTGCACCGGCACCATATGCCGAAGGACATCTTGCGCTCCTTGCGCCGCGCGGTGCAGTTGACCGATCGCTTTGTGGTCAGCACCGAGCGGCTGGCTGAGGCGTATTCCGATCTGCACAACAATTTTCATGTGGTGC
>BBFD01000615.1 GCA_001313065.1 Silvimonas sp. JCM 19000 | reverse complement strand
ACAGCACGGGCGCCAGCGCCAGCGTCGGCTCGGCGCGCAGGGCCTGCATCAGGCAAAGCCATCCATGTCCGGCATCATTACATCGCTCAGCACCAGCCGCGGCGGTGTTTCTCGCGCCAGCCGCAAGGCATCGCGCCCGTTGCTGGCGGCCATGACGGTATAACCCGAGCTGGCCAGCACGCGCACCAGCCAGCGGCGGAAATCCAGATTATCGTCGACGACCAGGATCAGATCGGCGGCGGCGCGGGATTGCAAGGTGGCATCGGGTTCGGCTTCGAGCGGCCCTGATCCAGCCATTGGGCGGCCTCCTCGACATAGGCGCGCCGCATCAGCACCGGATCGGGTTCAGCCGGGGCGGCGCGGTCTCGGCCGCGTTGCCCCATGCATCTGCACGCTGAAGGTGGTGCCGACGCCAACCTGGCTATACACCTCGATCTGGCCATCCAGTAAATGCACCAGCTCATGCACCATCGACAGGCCAATGCCGCTGCCTTCAAAACTGCGGCCGCCATTGCCTTCCAACCGTTGAAAACGCTGGAACAACAAAGCCTGCTGATCCAGCGCAATGCCCACGCCCGTGTCGACCACCTGCAACTGCACGCCCGTGGCATCGGCATGCAAACGCACGCTGACGGTACCGGCCAGGGTAAATTTGAAGGCGTTGCTGAGCAAGTTCAGCACGATGGTTTCCCACAACCCGCGATCTATCCAGACCGGCTGCGCCAAGGGCGGACAATCCACCAGCAAGACCAGGCCACCCTGCTCCATCAGGCTGCGGAAACTCTCGGCCAACTCGGCGGTGTAACTGGCCAGATCCAGCGGCTGGCGTTGTATTGGCAGATGCCCGCCTTCGATACGGGAAAAATCCAGCAAGCTGTTAACCAGCTTGAGCAAGCGTTGCTGGTTGCGCACCAGCATATCCAGCGATTCGCCCGCCGATCCGGCTTGCGGCAGCGTGGCCAGCTCTTGCGTAGCGGCCTGCATCAGCGTGAGCGGGGTACGGAATTCGTGGCTGATATTGGAAAAAAAACACCGTCTTGGCTTGATCAAGTTCGGCCAGGCGGTCGGCGCGCTGCTGCGCTTGCTCGTGGCTGAGTGCGTGGTTGAGCGCGTTGCCGAACTGCCCGGCAATCAGGTCAAACCAGGTTCGGTAATCGGCATCAAGCGCACGGCGCGGACTGACGCCACAAATCAATACGCCTTGCCAGCCTTCCAGCCGCAGCGGCAATACCATGGCTTGTTCGATGGGGGCATCCCATGGCGCCAGCGCGTGTTCGCCAAAAGCGGCGACCACCTGCCTGAAGGCCAGCCCGGTCACCAGTTGCAACGCCTCGGCGGCGGGCCACGGCGCGCTCGCATC
>BBFD01000614.1 GCA_001313065.1 Silvimonas sp. JCM 19000 | reverse complement strand
CAGGCCACCCGCCAGCGCCGTCAGGCCCGTGCGGCAGGTGCTTGCGAGGCGCTGAGCGGGCTTTAACCCGCTGTATACCCGTCATCAAGCCGCCTGGCGAAACCAGCGTAACCGTACCAGTACCGACAGCAAGGTCAGCAGCAGCAAGCCAAGGCCGCCCGCCACGATGCTTCGATGCCCACGCCCGCAATCAGCGCCCCTCCAACACTGGTGCCCAGCACAATGCCGACATTACCAAGCGACAAGAACAGCCCATTTGCCAGATCGGGTGCGTCCGGCAGGGCGGAGCTGATCCAGTATTGCTGGAAGTTGTTGCCCGCGCCGTAAATCACCCCCCACACGCAGAGCAAGCCCCATACCGGCAAGGCATGCGCACCCAGCAGGAACAGCGCCAGGTAAATCGCGCCGAGGGCGAACGGGAACAGCAATACCGGGCGGCTGGCGTATTTGCTCAGTACTTTGCCCGCAAACGGGTTGCCGTAAATGCTGGCGATGCCGAACAGCAGCAACATCGCGCTCAGCATGCCGGGGCTTACCTGGGTCACGCCTTGCAGATAATCCGCCACATAGCTGTAGACGCTGGCCATTGACGCTGCAATCAAGGCCACGGTGGCCAGCGAGATCCATGTAATGCCGCGCTTGAGCACGCCCACTTGCGCGCCATAAGACGTGCGCTGGCTGACCGGCAGTGACGGCATGCTCAGTAGCGTGGTCAGCAAGGCGATGGCATTGATGGCGGCGAGGAACAACATCGCGCTCTGGAATGACGCCAGATTGGCGATATAGCTGGTGACCGGCACGCCAAACACCATGCCTGCCGAAACGCCCATCATCACTTTTGCGACGGCCTTGGGCGCGGCGCGTGGCCCCGCCGCTTCGGCCGCCAGCATAAAGGCCGTTGCGCAATACACCGGGTGGAACAGCGCCGGAATCAAGCGGCTGGCCAGCAAAACTGAAAAAAAATTAGTGGTCGACATTGCAACCAGATTGCCGAGCACAAAAAAATCGCTTGTACCAGCAACATGGCGTGCTTGCGATTCATGCCGGCAAACACGGCAGGCATGAACAGCCCGGCCACGGCGACGCCGAGGGCAAAAAAAATGCTCACGGACCAGCCCGCTTGCGCCACCGTCACCTGAAACACTTTGGCCACCAGCGGCAAGATGCCGACCATGCCGAGTTCTGTGGTCAGGATGCCGAATACACCAAAGGTGAGCTTCCAGACCAGGGCGTTGCTGTTTTTTGTCCATTTTTTATAAATCCTGTGGGTTGGTCGAGATGGCCGTGCGGCCGCGGTGGGCGGGCAGCAGCGCCAACGGCAGGGCGCACAATGCAGCCAGGCCGCTGTACAGATAAACGCTGGCG
>BBFD01000613.1 GCA_001313065.1 Silvimonas sp. JCM 19000 | reverse complement strand
CCGCTGCGCGCAGCGCCACTTCGCCTTCGGCGTCACCCCCCGCCGATCCAGACAAACTCGATCTGGCCCGGTTTGCCCAGCGCCGCTGCGATCTGGCAAACAGTTCCGGATTACGCGCCAGCGTTACCCGGCCGACGGTGCCGATACGCACCACGCCATCGCTGCTGCCGCTGGCCTGCGGGATGGCATCAAAATCGACGGCGTTATGCACTTCCACCACATGCGGGCCGAGATTGGCGCGGATCTGTTCGGCCTCGCCCGGCGAGCAGGCCACAAACGTCACCGGCGTGCGCGCAAGAATTTTTTCCAGCAACAGAAACACATTGTTCTTCCAACGCCCCTCTGCCCGTTGCAGAAACGACAGGCCATGCGGCGAAAAAAAACCAGCGCGGGCCGCGATAGACCAGACTGACTATCCGTCCCAAAGCGCCCGCTTTGCTGGAATGCAGATGCACCACATCAGGCGCGATCTGCTTCAGCGTTGCCACCAGCAAACGCCCGGCCTTGAAATCGCCGAGCGGCGAGATCGCCCGCGTCATCGGCAATTGCGTCATTTGCACGCGCGCATCAAACAACTCGCGCCAGTTGGCGGGCGTTTCTTCGCGCACGCTGTGTATTACGTGCACGGCAAAGCCATCCGCTACTTGTCGGTTGGCCACGGCCAACACCATAGACAGCGTGCCAGCACCAAACGATTCAACCACATGGACGATGCGCGTCATGACGAAGCCTTGTTGCGCAAGCGCGATTTGAGTTTAAAGATCAGCCGGTACGGCAATAACAGAATCGCCAGCGTGCGCAGCATGCCCACATAAGCCGCCAGCCCCCCGCCGGCCCGATGACGCCATTGCAGTTGCAAACGGCTGCGCAGCTGGATATCGCGCTTGGAATGCGAAATGCTGCCCGGATCGAGTTCGTAATCGATAACCACATCAGCCAGGTTGGCGGTCTGGAAATGCCGCACAAATTGCCAGAACAGCGCGTAGTCTTCGGCGGCCGGCGCATCCAGCGGGTACAAGCCGGTGGTGGCCAGTGCCGTGGTATTAAACATCACGGCCGGGTGGATAAAGGCCGAATTGCGCCGCATGGTGCGCACGATGGCGGCGTGTTCCGCCGGATGGCGCAACACAAATTGTTCAGCGCGGGTCTGCGGATCAATCATGCTGGCCGCCCCGCCCACCAGCGCGACCTCGGATGAGTGTCCAGAAACGCCATCTGCCGGGCGAAGCGATCGGGCCGGTTGGTATCACCGCAATCCAGCCGCGCCACGCGGGCATAGCCGCGCGCCAATATCCAGTTGAGCCACTATTGAGCGCATGCTCAATGCCACGGTTTTGTGGCAGATACAAAAAAAACGCAGCACGC
>BBFD01000612.1 GCA_001313065.1 Silvimonas sp. JCM 19000 | reverse complement strand
CGCAGCGGTTGATTTGGCCGTGCCGCGCGGGCCACTCACCAGCACGCCACCCAGGCCCGGGTCGATTGCCGCCAGCAACAAGGCTTGTTGCAACTCGGTCTGGCCGATCAGGCCGCAAACGGAAACGCCAGCGGTGCGGCCACGGTGGCCGGGGAAAGTGTCATCAGAGGCGTCCTTCCAGCTGTTGTTCGCTGGCCAGTAAATGCTGTTCAACCTGGTCGCGATACGCGCCCGGCTGTTGCCACAAACCGCGTTGCATGGCTTCGAGCAAACGCTCGCAAATGCCGTGCAAAGCATGGGGATTGTGCTGCTGCAAAAATTCGCGGGTGGCGGCGTCGTTAAGATAAGCGTCGGTGACCAGCGCATATTGATGGTCAGCCAGCACGCGCGCGGTGGCGTCGTAACCGTACAGATAATCAACGGTGGCGGCGATTTCGGCCGCGCCTTTGTAGCCGTGGCGTTTTACCCCATCCAGCCATTTGGGATTGACCACGCGCGAGCGGATAACGCGGGCAATTTCTTCCTGCAAGGTGCGGATGCGGGGTGCGGCCGGATTACTGTGGTCGCCGTGATAAATGCTGGGTTGCTGCCCGGACAAATGCCGCACCGCCGCCGTCATGCCGCCCTGAAACTGATAGTAATCGTTGGAATCGAGCACATCGTGTTCGCGGCTGTCCTGGTTTTGCAGCACCACATCCAGTTGCGCCAGGCGCTGGCCAAACCGCGCATGCGCGGCTTCGCCGTCGCTGTGTTGCGCATAGGCGTAACCGCCGCTGTGTTGATAGGCCGCGGCCAGATCGGCATCGCTGTGCCACTGGCGCTGATCGATCAGTTCTTGCAGCCCGGCGCCATAACTGCCTGGCCGCGCGCCAAACACGCGCCATCCGGCCTGGCGCCGCGCTTCATCCGCGGCCATGCCTTGCGCTTGCAGCGCATCGCGTTCCCGCAGGATGCGGGCGCGGATCGGGTTAACCGCTTCGGGTTCATCCAGCGCCGCCACGGCTTGCACGGCGGCGTCGAACAGATGGATCAGATTGGCAAAGGCATCGCGAAAAAAAGCCGGATACGCGCAGCGTGACGTCGATGCGCGGGCGGTCAAAGATCTCTAGCGGCAGGATTTCAAAGTCGGTAACACGATGGCTGCCTTGCGCCCATTTGGGCCGTACGCCCAGCAAGGCCAAAGCCTGCGCAATATCATCGCCGCCGGTGCGCATGGTGGCGGTGCCCCATACCGACAGCCCCACTGCACGCGGAAAATCACCGTGATCTTGCAGGTGGCGTTCCAGCAATTGCTGCGCCGATTTAACCCCGAGCGACCATGCCGCAGGGTGGGCAGGGCGCGGGTATCGACGGCATAGAAGTTGCGCCCG